>CAYVJM010000056.1:0-11010 GCA_964451695.1 uncultured Lentisphaerales bacterium
TGGACATCTTCGCACGGCGCTTCTTTTTGATCGAGCCCACGTCGGGATTCTCCTCGTTGATGGTTGAGTTGGACTGTCGGCTGCGGCGTCCGCCGCACAGCCTTGCGGCTGCCGCCTCTGTCAAATTCGCAATGCGCTCTAATGTACCTTTTGCACGGGGGGCAAGTCCAGCAAAAAACAAAGGTGGAAAATTGCACGCCGAACGACTGGTTCGCTAGGGATTCCGGCTGGAGTGAATCCGGTGGGTCGCGGCGACGGAAATGGCCGCGCAAACGGCCATCGCAGTGAAGACGACGGCCCAGGAACGCGCCGAATACACCTGGATGCCGTTCTCGAGCGCCGGAGGGAACAGATCAAGGAGATGGCCGGCGAGGTTGGCGAAGACGCCGACGGAAAGGTAGCAGACGCAGTTGGAGATGGCGAGAACCGTCACGATGTCCTCCGGACGGTTGTTCGCCTTGTACAGCGGGATCGTCACCGCGCTGAGACTGCTGCCGAGCGCCATGCAGCAGAACAGGTACGCCGGGAGACGACTGGGAATGTCGAACCAGGTCAGCGCCGCGACGGTGCCAACGCAGACGAACGCCGCCCACGCGACGCCGATGCAGAACTGCCGCTGCCTGCCGCCCGCGATCCGGCTCAACAGCGCGACCAGGACGCCCGACACGGCGGAGAGAAACCCCACCAGCGACAGGATCCAAGCGGCGGTCTGCGACGGCATGCGGCAGAAATCGCCCAGGAACTTCTTCCCCGCCACGGTCTGGATCCCGTAGAAGAGCCCCCAGTGGATGGACAGGAACAGGAACATGTTGCGGTTGACCGGAGACGACAGGACGTGGACGAACTTGCCGGGCGAAAGCGATGCAGTCCCGACCGGCGGAAGACGTGTTCCAAGGGCGAACAGCGCGAAGAGCAGGAAGCACGCCGCGGTCAATCCCGCAAGCCAGAGCAGCGTGGGAACGAGTCCGACAGCATGGACGATGCCGAGAAAAGGGCCGTTCGCGAAGCAGCCGCCGAAGTAGCCGATCATGATGCCGACCGTCACCGCCGTCGCGTACTGCTTGGGAAAGGCCGACATCGCCATATGGGCGAGGCTGAGGTAGAACGTGCTCATTCCGAGCCCGCACAGGACGCGGGCGAGGCAGAGCAGCGGATAGGACCGGGTGGCGGGGAACAGAAACGCACCGGCCGTGAACAGCAGGCCGCCGACGAACAGGATGCGGACGCCGCCGTACCGGTCCGCGAGCAGCCCGGAAAGGAGCTGCATGAACGCGTACACATACATGAAAGTCGCCCCGAGGGCCGTCACCTGAGGCGTCGTGAGCGAATGGAGCGACTGCAGTTCGTCGAACACGGCGCCAGGCACGGCCGCGCGCTGGATGTTCCCGAGCAGATACAGGCCGACTCCGAGAACGAGCAGGATCTTCTCGAAGCGAGCCGGGTGCTTGGCGTTCATGCGGGAAGACGGAGATGGAAGGTGGGATGGCGAGAGCGCAACGGGGAACATCCTGGGTCAGAGCCCGAGGGAGCTGAAAAGAGGAAGGAGGGCGGCGGACCAGAGGGCGTAGCCCGCCTCGTTTGGGTGGCAGTTGTCGCCACGGAAGAGGGTGGGGTCGATCTCGCAGTCGGCGCGGAGATACTGCTCGCTGATGTCGAGCAGGTGGATGCCATCGGCTTCGCGTCCGTCATACCGTCGGTGGAGGTGGATGGCGAGTTCGCGCAGCCAGGCGCGGTGGGGCTCGGCGCCGGTGCCGCGCTGGAAGGGGCACATGACGACGAGAAGCGCCTCCGGGACGAATTTGCGGAGGGTCTCGACGACGGCCGCCACGCCCTCCCCGGTTCCTTCCGGATCGTCCCCGGGATAATGGTCGGTGGCGCTGAAGTTGTTGGTGCCGATGTTCAGAACGATGGCGCGCGGCGCCTGGCCATCCAGCTCGCCGTACCGAATGCGGTACAGGACGTTGCAGGTACGATCCCAGCCGAAGCCAAGGTTCCAGACGTCTCGACCGGCTGTGAACGCCTGCCAGGATTCGGGGTACGAGGTCTCCCAGAAATGGGTGATGGAGTCGCCGATCATCATGATGTCGTGACTCCGGCGAGCCGCCTCGGCGCATTTCTCGGCGTGCCGGGCGTACCAGTCGTAGCAATCGTTCTCCAGCTTCATCGCTGGCGTACAGGCGAGTTTCTTCATGGGGGATCTCAAGGGGTTGCGGCAGACCTCGCAATCGCGCGAGGCGACGCCGAAACCTCCTGGACGTGATCCCTGAAGAGCGGCGCGATGTTGACGAAGTGGAGTTTCATCGGTGTCATCATCATTGAGCACACGCTGCCACGCGCGCGCCCTGAGGCATTCGCCGGATACGCAACAGGAGGCTCGAACGCGGGGCGGAAAGCGCAAGGTCGATGCCCGAAAGCATCTCGTCGCCTCCACGAACGGTGGTCGCACCGTTGTCGCCGTCGGTGAATGTGTAGCGGGCGCCGGCTTCGGCGAACGGCAGTCTCACCCGGCATGTGGCGGACTCCGCCTCCTCCATGCGGAAGGCGAGCACAAGACTCTCGCCGGACTCCGGAGCGTCGTAGGCGAATGCCGTCCAGCCCAGCCTCGACGCCTCCGGATGCCACGGGGTCAGCACATAGAAGTCGCGCGTGAGCAGATGGCTGACGCGCTTCCATTCCGCGATGTTTCTTCTCAACAGGTCGTAGTCGAGCGCCGGGTTGTGCGTGAAGGCTTCTCCATAGTTGTAAATCGGCAGGAACGAGGCGCGACTGACGTAGGCGTCGCTGCCGGCCCCGAGACTCGCCTCCACCTGCGTGGCGGCCTCCTTCGTGGCCGAACCGTGAAACGGGATCCATTTGCACAGCGTCGAAGTCTGCGACAGGCGCATCGACGAGGTGGTGCGGTCGAAGTCGCTGCGCATCATCGGAAAGCCGCGCCGCATCGACTCGATGTCGTTGCGGCCGCCGCCCGAGGCGCAGGAATCCACATACGGGCACTTCCCGTGCGAGGCGCAATAGGCGATGATCCCGTCCCAAAGCGCGTAGTGCCCCTGAATGCACCTGTTCTCGTTGACGCCGCGCCGCGGCAGTCCGCATTTCCTCTCGTCACGGGCGTCCAGGCGCATCCACGCTCCGGCGGGATCGCTGTTGTTGTCCTCGCGGTACATGTCGACACCGTGCTCGTCCATCATCCGCGTGATCCGGCCCAGCGTCCACGCCAAGCAGTCCGGGTCGCCAAGATTGTTGGTCACGCACCAGCCGCAGTCGACGCCCCACTCGGGATTGTAGCCGTAGTTCTTGGCAAGGTCGGCGACATGCGTGACGCGCTCCGGCTCGAACCAGGCGAAGACTTTCATGCCGACAGCGTGGCACGCCTCGTTCGACTCGCGGAACGACCTCCCCGGCCACTTGACCCTGTCGAGTTCCCAAGTGCCGATCGTGCCCCACCAGTCGCTCTCAACGGTCTGTCCGGCGGGGTCGCAGTACCACCCCGCGTCAAACCAGCGGAAGTCCGCGACAACCTTCTCGGCGACCAGCTTGTCGAGCGTTGGCTTCCAGGTGTGCGAGCGCTCGGAAATGCTGCCATCGGAGTTCGGAAGGCCGGTGTCGAAGGCAAACACAGCCGTGGAGAAAGGGGCCAGCGGCGTCCCGTGGACATCCGCCTTCGGAAGACTGAACTTCATGAACCACTCGCGCCAGAGGTTCGTGGCGTTGTCGGCGTCGCGACCGGCGTACGGGAGGAGCACGACCAGGCCGGTGCGGATTTTCTCGCCAGGAAGCAGGACGGTGTTGAGACCGAGGCAGGTCTGGGCGCGGACGGTGGTGACGCCGTCGTGCGCCGAGAAGAGCGCGTCCCATGTGCCGGCCCAGCCGAGGGCGATCAGCGTGCCGCCGTCGCCGTGAACGAGATCGAAGTACGGGAAGACGACGTGCGTGGCCCGTCCGCCAGTCGAAACGAAATAGCGGTCGTGGCACAGGAGATCGTTTTCGTAGGGGGCGTAGAAGTTGTCGTGATCGCCCAGACAGCCGCGCAGGACGGGATCGCCACCTTGGAAATCAAGTTCGAGCGTCCGGACGCCGGAGAGGATCTCCGATGGCCCCCTCCCCTTGTTCTCGAACCAGAGGGTGTACTCCATCTCGCCAAACTCGTCGTTGAAATCGGCGACGAAACGCGCCTCCACGCGTTCGTCGAGCATGCGATGCGCTTCCATGCGACGACCGTGCCGGCCGGAGGACGCTTCCGTCGCGGCGCCAGGGAGACCGTGAAAGGTCTCTCCACCGTAGGTGAACGAAACCGGAAGTCGGGCTGGATCGCAAAGACACGACTCGAATCGCGCCCGCGCAGCTTCAACATTCAGACTTTTCCTGGACATGGCCAATCTTCCAATAGTTGACGGACACTTGCATCCATTGTTTCGCCATTCTACACGTTTCACGGACGCGGCGCCAACGGAACTTGATAGCGTGAATGCAACAACACCGCCCGGTTGCCGGACGATGAAGGTCGTTGCATTCCTTCTCAGTATGAATGCCAGTCGTAGGCGTCGAACTTGCGGAACGGCCCGTAGAAGACCTTGTCCAGGACACCGCTCCCGATGAGAGGGACGTAGATTTTCGCGGCCTCCTCGGCGGAGAGATTCTCGACAAGTTCCCCAGGGAGGTAGGACTCGGTGAATGGACGCCCCTTCGCGTCCGTGCGGCAGAACTGTACGCGGATGGTATCGCGTTCCGCCCCGCCGTGCGTGAGCGCCTTGACGACGAGGGTGTTGCGCCCGATTTTCACGGGGATGGACTGCGAAATGTTCGGTGCGTCGGCCGGGGCGGACGCGGTGGCGCCGTCGAGGTCCTTCCCGTTGAGCGAAATGCGCACGGCGGGCGATTTGGAATAGAACGCGAGTTTTCTCCCCTCGCCTTCCGGGACGTTGAATTCGTACGCGAGGAGGACGAGCGACCAGCCCTTCCAGGCAGAGGCCATCGGCGTCTTCCAGATGCACGCGGTCCCGTCGGGCCGGTACTCCATGTCCTTGGCGTCCCACGTCGCGATCTTGCCGTCCGGCATCTCGACCGGCTTGTCGAAGTCCGCCATCCCCGCGAAGACGGCGTCCTCGGTCGGAATCTTCGTTTCGAAGAGCAGCTTGGCCGCGTTGTTGTCGGCGAGGTTGACCGTCCCCACGTTGAGCGCGGAGAGGACGCGCGGACGCGGCGCGGCGGCGAAGCCGACGGCGCCTGCGCGCGACGGCGGCACAAGCGGCATTCCGCTCGCGTCCGTCACCTGGAGGCTGGCCCGGACGAGGTCGCGGTCTTCGCCCTTGTGCGAGAGCGCCTTGACGGCCAGGACGTTGCGACCGGGTTTCACGGGAATCGACTTCGTGAAGGAGGGCGCCGAGAGCGGCCCCGGCTCGATTTCGCGGCCGTTGAGCGCGATGCGCACAAGGGGGCATCGGGTGTAGAACCGGAGCCGACGCCCTTCGCCTTCGGGCACGTCGAAGGTGTAGACGAGGAGGTTGACGCTCCACCCGGTCCAGTCGGCGCCGTCGACGGTCTTCCAGAGGCAGGCGATGCCATCGGCGCGGTATTCCATTTTGGAATCGTCCCAAGTCGCGGTCGTTCCGTTAGGACCGGTCGCCTGCGTTCCGGCCTTCACGGTTCCGGCGACCGCCTCTTGTTCGGTGGGCAGCGGCTTCATGAAGGCCTCGCGGCACTTCTCGAAGTCAGGCTCCTCGGCCGTGCCGACGGGCAGGCGGCCGAGGACGAGCGGACGCGGAAGCGGCTCGAAGATCTGGCGGAGTTCCTTCGCCCAGAGCAGACGGCGCAAGGCGTCCTCGCCCGGATCGGCGCCGAGGTTCGTGAGCAGGCGCGCCCAGAACTGGTACATGCGCTCCACGCTGGATTCGCGAAGCTCCCACTCGCGGTCCTTCACGTCGTCGGGCCTCACGGTCACGCGCGCCCACTTGTCGGCATTGACGCGGCCTTCGACCGCCATCTTGAGCGTATCGCCCATGCCGCCGATCGCGATGCCGGCGTACTGGTTCGTGTAGGCGACGAGCGTCTTGGCGAGGTCCACCTGGATGGTCGGCAGAAGTGGCGACTTCGGGTCCTCCCAGGCGAACATGCGACGTCGGAAGAGCGTCGGGTCGAGCTGGCAAAACACGGCGCGGCCTTCGCCGATCTTGCCGTAGGCGAGCATGCCGTCCATGTCGAACTTCCAGCCGGAGGCGCCGCCCGTGAAGGCGGGATAGTCGAAGAAGTCGCGCCAGCGGAGGTTGGCCGGACCGATGCCGCGCAGGAGCGGGTTCTCGGGATTGCGGGCGACGCGATACACGTCGATCTTCTGCTCCGTCGTGATGCCGAACTTCTTCGCCATCTCGGTGTGGCAGTAGAAGACGACTTCGGCGCCAGACTTCGCGGCGGCGGCCGCCGCCTCCATCGTCATCGGGGAGTCGGGGCTCACGACGCAGACGCTCATCGCCGGAGGCGCCGCGCCGGGGGCCAGCGCCGTGAACGGCTGCTGGAGGATCGTCAGCAGATCGGCGGCGGCCTTGCCGCTCGCGTAGACGGGGCGCGAATGGTCGGCCACGGGCGACCCAAGGAAGTCCGCGGCGATCACGGCATCGGCCGTCATCGTCGCGGCGGGGTCGGTCTTCACGCGTCCCTCGAAGTCCATCTGGCAGAACGTGATGCTGCCCTTCTTCGCGTAGAACGTCATGAGGCCGGCGTAGTTCATGTCGAACTCGCCGTCGATCTGCGGAAGGAAGCCGACGGTCGTCGGCATCCGGAACGGAACGCCGCTCACGACCATGTCGCGCGTCCAGCGCGGGCCGCGCTCGCCGTTCCAGCAGATGTTGCCGAAGTTGTGGGAGACGCCGTTGGCGTCGGTCCAGAAGGAGTCGCCGTAGACGGCCTGTCCGGCCCAGTCGTGGAGCATGTCCTTCGTGAGGCCCTTGAGCGAGGGGGAAACCGTGTCGCGCGGGAACATGCAGCGCGACATCGTATCCTCCACGGTGAAGCCCATCCGCTGCCAGCTCTTCGGCATTTGCGGAAGGACGAGGACCTTCAGGCCCCTTTCAATCGCCTCGGGGGATAGCGCAAGCGGCGTCGTGGAGAGGGCCATGCGGCCGATGACAACGTGCGTGGCGGAGTCGGGCACATCGGCGCACGACTTCACGCGTTTCACGTTCGGGATGCCGAGTTCCGCGAGCATCGCGGCCGAATCGCCTGCGGGATCGACGAGGTAGCACTCGGGCGCCTGGGCCCATGCTCGGGCATAGGCCGGGTAGAACTCGAGGTCGAACGTGTCGGTGAACACGTCCTGGCCCTTGTCGTCGCGGTAGAGGAGCGTCATCTTCGCGGGCGTCTTCTTGGAGACCTCGGGGGCGGTGAAGGAGAAGTCCTTGAGGACGATGGGGCCGTACTCGCACTTCTGCGTGATCTTCCCGGTGGCGAGGGTCTTGCCCTCCATCTCGACCTTCCAGTGGGCGGTGAACACCTTGGGCTCGAAGTAGTCCCAGATGAACACGGCGTTCTTCGTGACCTTCTCGCCGCCCCAGTAGGCGTGGCGCTTGTGGGTGTGGTCGGGGTAGCCGGCGATGTAGCCGAGGAAGTCCTTGTTGCCGAGCTGGTAGTAGTCGTAGCTCGGCCAGGCCCAGTCGGGGCGACCCTTCACGGGCTCCTTGAGGCTGTAGTTGACGCCGTACTGGTTCCAGAGCTTGTTCTGCCAGTCCCAGCCCGGCATGCCGTAGCCTTCCTCGATGTTGAAGGGCACAACGCCGCCGTTGAGGCCGTACGTGCGCCACGAGCGGAACGTGCGCCACGTGAAGAGTTCGTGGAACTTCCAGTAGTACGGGAACTGCACGCGGCGGATGAAGATGTGGCGGCGCATGAGGCGCATCGGCTCGGACTCCTCCGTGTAGACGTCGTCGCCGAAGTACATCGCGTAGTACTCCGTGTGGGCCGGGAAGCCGGGCTTCGTCCAAACCCAGTAGAACGGATGGCCGAACTCCACGGCCATGTAGGGATAGTCGCCCGAGCCGGGATTCGCCCACTTGCGGAGCCAGTCCTCGCGCTCCTGCAGCGGTGTGAAGTTGAGGTAGAGGTTGCCCGTCGCCAGATCGCAGCAGCTGCCGTCCGCGTGCGAGAAGAAAAGCGCGTTCGGATTGTGCGTCTTGCCCGCCTTGTAGAGGTCGGAGAACCAGTCGTAGGAACCGTCGCCGATCCAGCGCGGGTCCTTGTCCCAGAACGGAACCTTGACGTTCACGCCGAAGTAGAACGCCACGCACGAGGGGATGTTGCGATAGCGGCGGATGTTCTTCGCAATGAGCTCCGGCGAGGACTTGCCGCGGCCGGGGGAGAAGCAGGCCGTCGCGGTGATGACCGCCATGCCGTGCTCGGCGAGGTAGTACAGGAGGTCCGGATCGACCTTGGGGTCGGGCTCGATGCGGTGCGCGAAGAAAATCGTGTTGTAGCCGATGTCGTGGAGGAAGTCCGCGCCGTTTTTGTTGAGGTAGTGGTAGTAGCACGGACGGAAACGCTGGATGTGGCCGTTCATGTAGATCTCGCGGCCGTCGCGCCAGACCTCGCGGAACCCGAAGCGGAACGCCGGGTACTCCAGGATTTCCGCGCCATCCTTCGCGCGGACTTCCATCGTGTACAGGTAGCCGCGCCCGAGTTCCCAGGTGATGGGATCCGCCCAGGGGATCTCGGGCTTCACGACCGTGAGGCCCTGATTCACCTCGAACGCCTCGGAAAGACGTTTGACGACCTTCCCGGCGGCGTCCTTGACCGCGACCTCGAGCTGGACGAAGTGCGGCCGTTCGTCCGCCGACTCGAACTCCGTTTCGACGATGAGCTTCTTCTGCCGCCAAGACGTGTTCGCGAACACGTCCGTGATTTTCACGGGCCCGGCAGAGGCGAACGTGGCGACGAGGGCGAGGGCTACGAGCGGAATGCGTGTTTTCATGTCGGTAGAAGCTCTGAGAGCCGAATATGAAATGATTGCTGAAAACGTGTCCATATTATCTCATGGCCCTCTGCTCGTCAAGGGGATGTTCGCGATTTTAGCCTAACCGCGACCGCCGCGCAATTCGCCATTCAGGGTCCGAACTTTCCCTGGGAAAATGGCTTGCCGGAGAAATGGGGATGGGGTAAGCTATCGGCAATTCTGGCAATCCCCAACGGGCTTGCCAAGGCGACAAGCCGCAGCCCTGAATTCCGCTATGACGAACACCCCTCAGTCCTCCGCAGCCATCCTCGTGATCAGCCCCAACTGGCTCGGAGACGCCGTCATGGCGATGCCAGCCGTGAAACGCTTGAAACTGCAGAACCCCGCTGCCCGACTGACCCTCCTCGCCAAGCCCGGGACGGCGCCGCTGTGGGCGATGCACGAAGCCGTCGACGAGGTCGTCGTGCTGCCCGCCGGCACGGCGGCGACGTTTCGCATGGCGGCGCGGCTCCGCAGCGACCGTTTCGCGCGGGCCTTCATCCTGCCCAACTCCTTTCGCTCCGCGCTCATCCCCTTCCTCGCTGGCATTCCGGTGCGCCGGGGCACCGCGTTTCACGGACGATGGGCGATGATCAACGACCGCGTTCGTCTCCCCGCCATGGACACTCGGGGTGCGCCGCTGCACCAGGCCCGGGAATATCTGTTCACGCTCTGCGGCAACGCCGAAGGGAATCTCGCCGACACCGGTTTCCACCCTCCCCCGCCCCGCCCCCTCGACGATCTGCCCCCCGCGGCCGGTCCAACGGTCTGCGTGATTCCCGGCGCGGCCCGTGGCGAGTCGAAGCGCTGGACAGGCTTTGCCGCCGCCGCCAAGATCGTTCTGGGACAATGCCCAGACTGCCGCATCCTCGTGGCCGGTTCGGCGAACGAATCGACGTTGTGCGCGCGCGTCGCCGCGGAGATTGGCCCCGGTGCCGCGAACGTGGCGGGGCGGACGTCGCTCGCGGAATTCGCGGCCCTTCTCGGTCATTGCCGACTCGTGCTCTGCAACGACAGCGGCGGCATGCACCTCGCCTCCGCAGCCGGCGTGCCCGTCGTGGCCGTCTACGGTCTGACCGATCCCGACAAGACGGGTCCGATCGGGTCGTGCGCGACGATCGTCCGGGCGCAGGGCGTACGTCCCTCGCGGGACATTGCGCGGCACAGCCGCGCGGCCGTCGCCGCGCTGGCTTCGATCACGCCGGAAATCGTGGCCGAAGCCTGCATGGCGACCCTGCGCGCAAACGCGCGCTGACCTCGTCCGTTTTCGCCCCTTCGCCGGGGGCTCCGAAATTTCCATCCGACCCCACTCAACCGCGTTAACAACCCAAAGACCAACCGGGAAGGGGGGATTAGCACCTTTCCGGTTGGGAGCGCTTCGTGGTGACTCGGCTCTTTGTGTTGGTTTGTGTTGTGCTGTGTGCGCCCTGACAACGCTCGTCGCTAGGGATGTCGCGGTACCGTTGTCTGATTAGGTACGCGCTTATTATGCTAGACGAGGCGCATAGAGAATGTCAATAGGCGAAATTTGGCTAATTTCGGCGGATCGCCGAAAAGCATACGCAGACGTGTGCCGTGCCGACGTTGACGTTTTGCGTCCTCGGCACGTCTCAGGGTCGGATGGACGAGAGGTCGGCGTCGTAGCCCTCGCCGCCTTCCTCGCCATCGGCGCCGTAGCAGACCACCTCGAAGGGCGCGCCGTCCGATCCGGGGCAGAGGTAGGCGTAGTCGTGGCCCCAGGGATCCTTGGGAACCGACTTCGAATCGAGATAGCCGGAGGGCTTGAAGTTCTGCGGCACGGGCGGGGTGAGCGGCTTGGCGACGAGGGCTTCGAGCCCCTGGCGCTGGGTCGGCGGGAAGCCGTTGTCGTTGACGTAGATCTGGATCGCCGTCTTGAACTCGCCAAGCTGCATCTTCGCGGCCTTCTGGCGGCTGTCGGGGACGAGATCCTTGAGGTTGATGCCGACCACCGCGCCGAGGATGACGATGATGGTGATGGCGATGAGCACCTCCAGCAGCGTGAAGCCGGCGGCGCG
>CAYVJM010000057.1:0-11008 GCA_964451695.1 uncultured Lentisphaerales bacterium
CGTGAAGACGCCGGTACGTCCCATCAACCCGGGTCTTCGACAACCCCTCGTTGAGCAGCGCCAGCGTGGCCGCATCCCCCTTGCGAACCGCGAAGCAGAAGTCCTGCTCAAACGAGGCGATCGGCTCGGGCAGCAAGCGGAGGTTCCTCATGCCCAGTTCGCTGAGCAGACGCATCCCCACGAGCCGCTGGATGACGACGGCATCGTGCTTACCTTCCGCAAGCTCTTTCAACGCCTGTTCGAAGGTCAGCGTGGTCCGGATCTCGATTCCCCGGTCCTTGCGCCGCAGGAACTCCTCGGCATTGTCTCCCTTCATCACCGCGACGGTGCGCCCGCGCAAATCGCCGAGGCCCGCGATGTTGGTCGTATCGTTGCGGACAATGATCGCTCCTAAACGCGTCATGTAGGGGAACGAGAAATCGTAGAGCGCCTCGCGCTCCGGCGTGCGGCCAACCAGCGGCAGCGCGTCAACCTCGCCGCTCGCGAGCCATCCGCGAACCTCGTTCCATTCGCCGGTTCTGAACGCCGCCTCGCGGTTCACCGCACGCAGCGATTCGCGCATCAGCTCCACGGAGAACCCGTCGGCGCGCCCCTGCGCGTCCACGGAGCAGAAGGGAGGATAGGCGATCTCGCTCCCGACCCGAAGGGGCGGCTCCCCGGCGACGGCGACCAAAGCCAAGCCGATCGACCCGGCCCAGCCCGTGAACGTGCTCGAAAATCGACGTACCCCCATTCGGAAACGAGGAACGCCCCTCCCGGCTGTCGCTTCAAATTCTACGGCACCACGTTCATCCTTTGAAGGCACGGGAACCCCCTTCTGGCTGGGAGCATAGCGATTAAATGAATCCGGTGCAAGATCCAAAAAGTCAAAAACTCAGGTGCCTCGCGCGCCTTGCGCGCGAATGGGCCTTCTGCTAGAATCGCCCCATGCAAACGGAAACACTCGTCATCATCCCGACGTACGACGAACGGGAGAACGTGGGGCCCATCGCCGCGGCCGTCCACCGGTGCGCCCCCGAGGCCCACATTCTCTTCGTCGACGACAATTCCCCCGACGGGACGGGAGCTCTGCTCGACCAGATGGCGGCGGCCGATAACCGCGTCTTCGTGCTGCACGGCAAGGAGAAGGCCGGCCTCGGACGCGCCTACGTCTCCGGCTTCAAATGGGGCCTCGAACGCGGCTACGACCTCCTCTTCGAGATGGACGCGGATGGCTCGCACGATCCGGCCTGCATCCCCGCCTTCCTCGACGCGGCGACGCGGAGCGACCTCGTGCTCGGCACGCGCTACCGAGGCGGCATCCGCGTCATCAACTGGCCGCTCAACCGCCTGCTCATCAGCATGTTCGCGGGCAAGTTCGTCCGGTTCGTCACCGGGCTTCCCGTCTCCGACCCCACGGGCGGCTACAAGTGCTTCTCGCGGCGCGTGCTGGAGAGCATCGATCTCGACGCGATCCGCTCCAACGGCTACTCGTTCCAGATCGAGATGTCCTACACGGCCTGGATGGCGGGCTGGCGCATCGGCGAGGTGCCGATCGTGTTCGAGGACCGCCGCGCGGGCTATTCGAAGCTCAGCAAGGCGATCGCCCGCGAAGCGTTCTGGATGGTCTGGCGCCTGGCCTGGCGCAACCGCTTCCGCCGCCGCCCCCGCGGCAACGCCGCCGAGGCCGCCCTGGCCCGCTGAGGCCGCCCTGGCCCGCTGAGGCTCCGACACTCTTCGATCTGGAATCTTGAAACGACACCATGACGACCGATAGCGAAGTTCATGCAGGCGCGGCACCGGCGAAGTCCGGCCCCTTCTTCAGGCGAATCGACTGGGCATCGTTCTGGACCGGCGCGATTCTCTCCTTCATCGTCTACTTCCTGACGACGGCGCCGTCGGTGACGCTGGAGGACGCGGGCGAGCTGGCGGTGGCCGGCGACCATCTGGGCGTGCCGCACCCGCCGGGATACCCGCTCTGGACGATGTGCGCGTGGGTCTTCGCGCGCGTCCTCGGCTTCGTGACCTTCCGCGGTCAGCCCAATCCGTCGTGGGCCATCGCCGTGATGTCCGGCTTCTTCGGCGCGATCGCCTGCGGGCTGACTGCGATGCTCGTGACGCGCACGAGCGAGGACATCCTGCGCTCGCGCGGCGAAGCGGGCGGCGAGCCGGTCCGGAGCGGCGGCCTGACGGACGTGATCTGCTGGGCCTCGGGCGTGGCGTCGAGCCTCGTCTTCGCCTTCTCCCCCGTCATGTGGTCTCAGGCGACGATCGTCGAGGTCTACACGCTCAACGCGCTCTTCCTGATGCTCATCTACGTCCTGACCTACCGCTGGATGTGCCGGCCGACGGAGAAGGTGCTCTGGCTGACCGCGTTCGTCTTCGGCCTCGGGCTCACGAACTACCAGGTGCTCCTGCTGGCGATGGTGCCGCTGGTGATCGTGATCCTGCTCCAGGACATCGAGCTGTTCCGCGACTTCGTGCTCCTGATGATCCCCTTCGGGCTGACGGCGGGGGTGATGAAGCTGGGCTCCTACGTTTCGCAGCCTGGGTTCCCCAAGCCCAAGCTGCTCCACCCCGAGGTCGCCACGTCCTCCGGCGTCGTGGAGCCCGCGCACTATGTGGCGGCGATCGTCTTCGGCGCGCTCTTTGTCCTGGCCGCCGCATTCCTAGGCTGGCAGGCGAAGCACCGCGCCCGGCTTGAGAAGGAGGAGTCGTACGCCTCGCTGCACTACGGCGCGATCGGCGCCCTCGGCCTGGCGGGGCTCGCGCTGCTCTTCGTCTGCGCGAACGTCCCGGCGGCCACGACGCCGCCGGAATGGGTCGGCGTGCCGGCGAACCAGCTCTTCTCGTGGACCGTGCCAACGCTCGGGCTCCTGCTCGGAATCGCGCTCCTCTTCGTCTTCGCCCTCTTCACGCCCGCGGGCCTGTGGTACGCCGTCGCGGTGACGGGCGTGCAGCTCGCCCTGGCGATTTTCCTGCGCAAGGGCGCGCTGCTGGGGCTCACGCACCCGCTGAGCGGGGCGTTCGCCTTCTACGTGGCGCTCAACTTCGTCTTCCCGGCGCTGGCCTGGCTCCTGCTCCCGCACGGGCGGACCGCGGCGCTGACCGTCTGGGCGGCCGAACTCGGCGTGGCGTTCTACGGCTACATGCCGATCAGCTCGGACACGAACCCGCCGATGAACTGGGGCTATCCGCGGACGTGGGAGGGCTTCAAGCACGCGCTCAGCCGCGGCCAGTACGAGAAGATCGCGCCCCAGACGATGTTCTCGCCGCTCTTCGTCAAGCGGCTCGGCGATTATTTCGCCGACATGCGCATGCAGTTCACGCTGATCCTCGCACCGCTGGGCTTCGTGCCCTTCGCCGTGTGGCGCATCAAGGCCCGCGGGGTCAAGATCGGCGTCACGAAGGCCATGGTCCTCGTGGCGGGCGCCGTCGCCGCGATCGTCGCCGCGGACAAGCTGTTCAACACCGTCAGCCTCGAGGCGCTGCGCATCGACAAGCTGCTGGTCGGCGTCGTGCTGCTGGCGGCGTTCGCCGGCGGGCACGCCATCCTCGTCTGGCAGATCGTCACGCTCGCGCGCAAGGCGATGAACGCGGCGGCCCCGAAGTCCGCGCGCCTCATCGCGGGCCTCGCGGGGATCGGCATCGCCCTGGCCGTGGCGGGGCTCGCGATGGGCTTCTGCAACGCAGGCGCGGAGACGGCGCTCGAGGCGATGGGCGTCCACGCTCCCGCGACCGGCCCCGCCAGAGCCTATGCGTTCGAGGTCTACGGACTCTCGCTGCTGCTCTTCGCGATCTGGCTGGCGGGCGTCGCCTTCCTCTCGCTGGCGGCCTGGACGCGCCGCGAGGTCTTCGCGCTGGAGATCTCCGACGTGTCGCAGCGCTGGCACATCGCCACGATCACCGGATTCCTGATGATGAGCCTCGTGCTCATCGCGCTGGCGAACCCGAAGTACGACATCCAGGACAATTTCATCCAGAAGGTGAAGTTCATCTCCTCCCACGGCATTTTCGCGATCTGGATCGGCTACGGTCTGGCCTACTGCCTCGCCGCGTTCCGGCGCTGGCGCCCGCTCTGCCTCGCCGGCGTCGCCGCGGTCCTGCTCACGCCGCTCATCCCGATCCACGAGAACTACCGCAACGAGCGCCTCGTCGACACGATGGGCGGCGCCGAGCAGAACGGGCACGACTTCGGCTGGCAGTTCGGCAACTACCAGCTCCGCGGAGCCGAGGCCATCGCCGAAGAGCTGGCCTCCGGCGAAGAGCCCCTCCCCAACCCGACTTACCCGCTGGCCATGACGACGAACGCCGTCTTCTACGGCGGCACCGACCCCGGGCGCTTCGTCCCCACCTACATGATCTACTCGGCCGACGTCCGCCCCGACGTCTTCCTCATCACCCAGAACGCCCTGGCCGACAACACGTACATGGACACGATGCGATTCCTGTACGCCGACCAGATCTGGATGCCGACGATCGACGACAATTCGCTGGCCTTCCAGCAATACGTCGAGGACGTCCAGGCCGGCCGCCGGCCCGACATGGGCGGCATCAGCTACGAGGGCGGGCGCGTCCAGGTCAACGGGGCACTCGCCGTCATGGAGATCAACGGCATCATCACCGAGCAGATCTTCAAGAAGAACCGCGACCGCCACGAGTTCTACGTCGAGGAGAGCTACGCGATCCGCTGGATGTACCCCTACCTGACGCCGCACGGCCTGATCATGAAGATCAACCACGATCCCGTGGACTACACGGCGAAGACCGTCCGCGACGACATGGACTTCTGGGACTGGTACGTCCGGCGGCTGCTCAACGATCCGAAGTACCCGCGCGACTTCGTCGCCCGCAAGTCCTTCTCCAAGCTCCGCGGCGCCATCGCCGGCACGTACTCGACGCGCAGAATGCTCGAGCCCGCCGAACGCGCCTTCCAGGAAGCCCGGATGCTCTACGTCTACAGCCCCGAGGCCAACCTGCGGCTCATCCAGGAGGTGCTCCTGCCCCGCGGCCGCGTGGACGAGTCGTTGCGCATGCTCGAGCTGCTCAAGGAGCTGGATCCGAACAACGCCAAGATCCCGATCGACGAGATCCGCACCCTCAAGCAGGCGATGGACGACGTCCAGCGCCTCGCAAGCCGGAGGGTCAAGGAAGGCGGGCTCTCGGACGACGACGCCCTCGCCCTGGCGCGCGCCTATTCCATCATCGGCCAGCAGCAGCAAGTGGCGCAGACGATCCGCGACCACCGCGAACGCAAGGCGGGCCAATCCCCCGAATTCGTCCTCAAGGCCGGTCTGCTGCTTGCCGCCTGCGGCCAGCACCCCGCGGCCGCCGAACTCTTCAACACCATCCCGCCGGCCCGCTTCAAGGACCCCGCCTTCATCGCCAACGCCGATCTCCGCAAGGTCTACGAGACCTTCACGATGGCCCGCGATGTGCAGGGCGTCGCCGTCGCGCTCTCCGCCTATCTGCCGCGCGTGCCGGACGACTGGCGCGCCCGGATCGACTCCGCAATGATCTGGCTGGCCCGCGGCAACCGCGAACAAGCCAAGATCGCCGTCGACCTCGCTTTGCAGTACGGCGGTCGCAACGCCGAGCAGGTGGTCGCCCAGGTGCCGCAGCTCGCGGCGCTTCGCGAAACGCGCGGCTACGGCGGCGGATTCGGCGGCGGGCGACAGCCCGCCAACCCCGGCTCGCAAGGCCGGTGAACATCATGGCGCCGGTCGGTTCCGGCGCCGACAACCCATCGAGGAATGCAGGGATGATCAAGGTCAACGGGCAGCAAGTGCCCGAACAGGCGGTGCAATTCGAACTGGAGCGGCTCATGCGCTTCTATGCGGAACATGGGGTTCCGGAGGCCAAGATCCGCCAGGATCTGCCCATGCTCAAGGAACGCGCGACCCAGCAGGCGATCGGCGCCAAGCTCCTCTTCGACGAAGCGGCGCGCCTCGACCTGCCCGTTTCCGAGGCGGAGATCGACGCGCGCATCGAGCAGATGAAAACGGAGATCGGCGGCGAAGCGCGCTTCCTCGAGATCCTCAAGAAGCAGGGGACGAACCTCGTCGCGTTCCGCAACCAGATCCGCGTCGGCAAGCGCGTCGACAAGCTCGTCGAAAAGGCGACCGCCGACATTCCCGAGCCGACCGACGCCGAGGTCGCCGAGCACTTCGAAGCCCATCGCGGCGAGTACGGCAAGGAGGAGCAGGTCCGCGCCCAGCACATCCTCGTCTCCCCGAAGAGCGACAGCGCCGACGACAAGCTCGCCGCCATCGCCAAGATCCGCGATATCAAGGCGCGGATCGCCGCGGGCGCGGACTTCGCCAGCGAAGCCGCGGCCCACTCCGACTGCCCGAGCGGCAAGCAGGCCGGCGGCAGCCTCGGCTGGTTCAGCCGCGGCATGATGGTCAAGGAATTCGACGAATCGGCCTTCGCCCTGCCCGTTGGCGGCATGAGCGACATCGTCGAGACGCAGTTCGGCTACCACCTCATCTTCAAGAACGACGCCGAGGCCGCCGCGACGCCCGAGCTCTCCGAGGTCGAGGACAAGGTCCGCGACTTCCTCCGCCACGCCCGCCGCGGCGAAGCCCTTGCCGCCTTCGTCGACGAACTGCGCGACAAAGCTAAAATCGAAATCTCCTGAGGCATAACGGAACCGTACCCCGATGAACATCAGAACCGCGGCGTCCGAGGCCCGCGAGGCCTCCGAATCGCTCGCCACCCTCTCCCCCGAAACCCGCAACGCCGCCCTCGCCGCCATCGCCCGCGCCCTCGAAGCCGAACGCGACGCCATCGAAGCCGCCAACCACGAGGACGTCGCCGCCGCGACGCAGGCCGGGCTCGCCCCCGCCCTGCTCAAGCGCCTCAAATTCGACGGCGCCAAGATCGCGGACTGCGCCGCCGGCCTCGCCTCGCTGGTCGCCCTCCCCGACCCAGTCGGCCGCGTCCGCGAACGCCGCGAACTCGCCCCCGGCCTCGTCCTCGCCCGCACCTCGTGCCCCATCGGCGTCATCGGCATCATCTTCGAGTCGCGCCCCGACGCCCTCGTCCAGATCTCCGCTCTCTGCCTCAAAAGCGGCAACGCCTGCCTCCTCAAGGGCGGCAGCGAAGCCGCCCGCACGAATCGCCGTCTCTTCGAGACCATCCGCGCCGCCGCCGCCGAAGCCGGCGTCCCCGACGGCTGGATCCAGCTCCTCGAAACGCGCGAGGACGTCGGCGCCATGCTCGCGATGGACGAATCCATCGACCTGCTCATCCCGCGCGGATCCAACGCCTTCGTGCGCTACATCATGGACAACACGCGCATCCCCGTGATGGGCCACGCCGATGGCATCTGCCACGTCTACGTCGACCGCGCGGCCGACCTCGCCATGGCCCTCGACATCGTCGAGGACGCCAAGTGCCAGTACCCCGCCGTCTGCAACGCCGTCGAGACCCTCCTCGTCCACCAGGACGCCGCCGCCGCCTTCCTGCCCGCCCTCGAAATGCGCCTGTCGACGCGCGGCGTCAAACTCCTCGGCTGCGACCGCACCCGCCAGTTCATCGCCTGCCCGCCCGCCGCCGATGAGGACTGGGACGCCGAATACCTCGACCTCGTTCTCTCCGTCAAGATCGTCGAATCTTTCGACGCCGCCGTCCGCCACATCAACACCCATGGCTCGGGTCACACGGACGCCATCGTGACCCAGGACGCCCCGACCGCCGAGGCCTTCCTAGACCGCGTCGACTCGGCCGACGTCTTCTGGAACTGCAGCACCCGCTTCGCGGACGGCTTCCGCTACGGTCTCGGCGCCGAGGTCGGCATCAGCACCTCGAAGCTCCACGCCCGCGGCCCCGTGGGCCTCGAGGGCTTGATGAGCTACAAGTGGAAGCTGCGAGGCGCCGGCCACGTCGTGGCCCCCTTCGCCGACGGCCGCAAGACTTTCACCCACGTCGAGCTGCCGCTGGAGTAAGCCCCATGCGCAACCAGGCCTTCGCCTTCGTCAAGCCCCACGCCATGCAGTCCCAGGCCGTCGCCACCTATATCGGCGACGTCTTCGAGGACGGCGGAGTCCGGATCTCCTTCACTCGCCGCATGACCGGGCCGGAGCTGGCCGCCAGCGGCGTCGTGGACCGCCACTTCGCCCGCCTCGCGGCTGGCGCCGCCTATGCAGGCGCCGCGCCGCTGGAGACCGCGGACGAAGGCCGCGAGGCCTTCAAGCGGACGTTCAACGAGACGTGGGACAAGGCCCTGAAGACCGGACGGATCGTCGGCGCCGACCTCGCCCGGGCGAAGCTCAAGGACGTCGACGCGAAGGGCCTCTGCACGGCATGGGCCAATCTCGGCGCCATCGAAGTCGGGCCCGACCTCTACGTCGCGTGGTTCGAGGACGCCGCCTGCTACGTCCTCAACGGCTTCTATCCGGCGATCCGCGAGTCCTATCTGGCGCCAGGCGCCGCCATCCAGGCGATGCTGCTCGACTTCGAGATGCCTTGGCGGGAGTTCCACGAGACGATCGTCGGCGCCGACCACCCCGAAGCCGCGCTCGAGGAGTCCATCCGCGGCTACCTCTATGACCGCGCCGGCGCGCTGGAGATGATCATCGACCCCGTCGACAACATCCTGCACGCCAGCGCCTCGCCGCTCGACGCGCTGCGCGAGAAGACGATCTGGCTCGACGAAGCCCAGTGGCGCGGCGACCCGCTGCTCGCCGCGCTCGCGCAGCGGACGGGGCGCGAGCCGCACGCGCTGGTCGCCCAGGTCTGCGCCCGCGCCGCCGATCCCGCCGTCCAGGCGAGGTTCGCGGACATGGACACGGAGCGCGTCGCCGAAGACCTCGCGGCAATCCTGGCCGGATGAACACGATCATCGACCGCATCGCAGCGCAATGCCTCGCGCACGGCCTGCGCGCGGGCGTGGCGGAGTCCTGCACAGGCGGACTCGTCGCCGCAGCGCTGACGGAGGCGCCCGGCGCCTCGGCGTGGTTCGCGGGCGGCGTGGTCGCCTACGCGGAGGCGGTGAAGACGACGCTCCTCGGCGTGCCGGCCGAAACGCTCGCGCGCCACGGCGCGGTGAGCGCGGAGACGGCCCTCGCGATGGCCGAAGGCGCGCGACGCGCGCTGGGCGCCGACGCGGCAGTCGCCGTGACCGGCCTCGCCGGCCCGGGCGGCGACGACCGCCACCCCGTGGGCACGGTATTCGTCGGCGCGGCCGGCCCGAACGGCGCGCACGTGCGGCAGTTTCTTTTCGCAGGCGATCGTGGCGAGGTGAGGACCCAGGCACGGGACGCAGCCCTCGCTGCATTGCTCGCGGCGTTGCAACGGCCGTGAAGGCATTGCGCAGCAGTATCTCTTCCACTACATGCGCCTGAACCCGGAATCCTGAACCATCTGGCTACCAGCCTTCCCCTTGGAACTTCACAGTTACGGGACTGTGTTCGTCGCAGTCCATGAAAGCGTATTTTCTCTCAACCATGAAAGACATGGAACTTCATTAAATCAAACCACGTACGTTTTGATGTCGGCTTTCGGAAAGTGGCACTCCCGGTCGTACACCATGGCGTTTTCATGAAGTTTCATGGTTTTCATGGTTCACTTCGTGAGCCGGCCAGTCGGCGAGTTCGGGCATCGGGGACACTCATCCCCACGGGCCCTGTTGTCATCCCCTTCCTTCATAGTTATTTAGGGGACATATCCTAGCCCCTTCGTCCCCTTTCGTGGCTAGGATTTCATTCCTCTGCTCACGCCACCCGCCCCTTCGGGACGCTGATTTTGTCCTCCCCGCGCAACCAGCGGGCCGTGTAAAGCTCCACCTCGTCGCAGCATTCACATCGTCGCGAGGTGTCTTTCGACGATTTCAAAGCCCTGGCGACCTCCCTTACGAACAATGCCGGCCCGATGGCCAGACCCTGGCTGAAATGCCGCACCCTGCATCGCAACATTTCGAAGAGCGTGAGCTTTCCTCCGTCGGCAATCTCGGACTCCACCTTTTCCCGCACAAATTCCCGGTGCGATTGCGGCTCTTTCGGATGCGCCCCATTCTCCGTTTCCTGGGTTCCGGCGTCTTCTTTCGCAGGTTGCTCGATAAACCCCTCGATGGCCGACTCGTAGGCCTGCCGGGCGGTCTCGAATGCGACCTCTCGCTTGATATAGGCCGCCGCGACCATGGCGCATAGTCCGTTGCGGGAGAGCGCGTTACCGCGAATCGCCGCGCCGTACCCGGACCAGCGGTAGGCGCCTGGAGTATCGACGATCTCGGCCCGGACGGGATTCAAGTCGATGTAGGAGCCGACCGTCATCAGCGTCTGGTAGTCGGGCGAGAGCAGGATGCTCTTGAAACGCGATCCCCAGATCGTCCCGACATGGGCATGGCGGAGATTGTACGACATGGAATACGTCTCTTTCAGCGTCTTGCAGAACTGCGAGAGGTCGAACATGCGCCGGCGCAGCGCCGCCTTGGCGTCGTCCGCCTTGAACGCAAGCCCCCGCCGCTCCCAGGCCTTCCACTCGCCAAGCAGCCGATCCGTCTTCACATCGCCGTAGAGCACGCGCATCTTCGCCACCAGCTCGTCATCGTCGACCTCGCGGGCTTTCGGCACCTTGACGAGAATATGGAAATGGTTGTCCATCAACGCGAAAGTCAGGATTTCAACGCCCGAGAACACGGCGACGTTGAACATCAGCCGCATCAGCACGTCCTTCTCCCGGTCGTCCACCAGGAACTGCTGCCCCGCGATCCGGCTGATCACGTGGTAATACCCCACCCCTTCCGCCAGCATCCGTCTCAGTCTCATACCGCGCCTCCCTTCATCTCCACCACCCTACCACACCCATCACCCCGCCGCAAGCTCAATTTAGGGGACAGACCCTTAAAATTTTTTAAAATTTGCGCCGCAAGCTCAATTTAGGGGACAGACCCTTAAAATTTGGTCATCTTGGGCGCGGAATCAGTGCGCCTCGAGCCAGTTGCGCCCGACGCCGATGTCGACTTTGAGCGGGACGGCCAGCGTCATCACGCCCGTCATGCAGCGGCGGATGATGTCGGAGACGGCCT
>CAYVJM010000058.1:0-5902 GCA_964451695.1 uncultured Lentisphaerales bacterium
CCTTCCTCGAGCTGCACTTCTCCAGTCCGTTCTGGCAGGTGCGCGAATGGGTGGGCTTCGAGACACTCTGCACGCTTTTCTACGACGATCCGGCCTTTCTTGGCGAGATGATCGCGTTCTGGAGCGACCACGTTGCCCGGCTGCTCGAGCGCGCGCTCGCCGTGGTCAAGCCCGATAGGGTCGACCAAGCTCGCGACAAAGAGGTCTTGCGTCAGTGGGTTCCGGCGAGGAGTTCGCGGCGCATCGCACGCAGCCAGCCGACTTGCTTCGGGAAGCGGTCGAAGTCCTCGAACACGGCGAGACGCGGATCGTCGGGGCGGACGCCCAGCGTCTGGAGCAGCGCGTAGTCCTGCAGGCTTTCCGCGAAGATCTCCCAGCGGATGGAATCGATGGGGCCATCGGGTCCGGGGTAGACGCAGAAGGTGTCCCCGTAGGCCCAGCCGGGCCAGCCGCCGGCGGCCTGCTCGACGAAGGGGTCGACGAGATCGCGCTGGGCGCGGCGCTGCCAGTAGTTGTAGCCCCAGTGGAGGAATCCGAGGACTTCGAAGCGGTAGCAGAGCCACCCGAGCATCCGGATCTTCGCGAGCGGCGTGTCCATCAGGCGGTTGAGGTAGCGCCCGCGGGGGCCGCAGCAGAAGTAGGTGAAGCAGGGAATGCCTTCGTCGCGGAATTGCTTCGTCACGGAGATCGAGGGCACGGGCATGTCTGTGAGCCCCTGTCGCCCGTATTCGATCTCGCTGAGCGCGTCCAGGGTCTTCATCCACGGGGCGAGTTCGCGCAGGAGCGCGCGGGCGGCGGCGTAGTTCGCGCGCGCCTCGTCGCCGTGGGGTTCGTCCGAGACGTGGAAGAAGGAGCGTTCGAGCAGCTTTTCGCGGTCGAGGAAGGTCTTGAACGCGGGCAGGAACTGCGCGAGGAAGGCGCGGTACGTCTCCGACGTGGCGGCCGTCTCAGGCGGCCAGAGCAGGGTCTCGTCGGCGCCTTGGCCTTCGTAGATGCGAATGGCGTTCTTGACGCCCCACTGCGTGAAGAGGTGCGTCCATTCGAAGTTGCGGATTCCGCAGGACGTGGCGAGGTCGACGTAGCGCTTGACGTCCGTCCAGTCGAAGGCGTAGGCGTCGGGACTGGTGCGACGGACCTTGAGAAGCTGGGTCGGGCGCTTGACGCCGTCGAGCGGCGGCGTGAAGACGGGCGCGTAGATCGTGTCCTGCCCGTGTTCGACGAGGTTGCGCATGTACGGAGCGACGCGCGGCCAGAACGCCTCCTCGAAGGGGTTCAGGCGATGCCAGTCGAGAATGCCGTCGTTGTAGAACCACTGGACGACCGGAAAGCCGCGGCGCGGCTGGATCTGCACGTCGTGGATCCGGAGAGTGGCGAGCAGGGGATGCAGCGGCGTCGGCTCCGGCGTCGTCTGCGCCGTCAGGCGGACGGCGACCGCGTGGTCGCCGGGTATGCAGTCGGCCGGAATGTCCACGGTGAACCAGAATGCGGCCGTCTCGCCTTTCACGAGAACGGCCTTCGTCTCGTCGAAGAGCGGGTCGGGTACGTAGCCGGGCACATGGCCGAGGCCGTCAAGTTCGTCTGCGGGCGTGGCAGTGTTGTGGTGGGCCATCGGCACGAAGCCGACGCGCCGGATGCGCACGGCGAGGGCGGGGGAGTCGACGGCGGCCTCCACGTCGACGACGTCCGGGGCGTCGGCCTCGCGGGCGAGGGTGACGGCGGCCTGGAAGGCGAGGCGCTCGCCGCGCGCGGCGTCGAGGACGAGGGGTTCGGTTCGGACGGCGTTGCCGGTGGGGAAGAGACGTTCGTGCGCGTCGGCGAGCCAGCAGGAAAAAGCCATGGTAGCGATCCTCGAAGAGCGGGGCGTGGTGGAGAAAAAAGACGACGGCCGACGGAGATTCCGCGTCGGCCGTCGATCTGGGAATGCGTCGTCGCCTACGGACGGACGCGCTTGGTGCCGTCGGCGTTGACGATCACGCGCACGGTCTGGCCGACTTGGAAGAAGTCGGTGCCGGGCTGCTGGACGATCGCCTCGGTCGAGCCGTTGTCGTACTTGACGGTGATTTCGAGGGCGGCCTTCTTGGTGGCCGCGCCTTCGACGGCGGAGCCGGCGAGGGCGCCGCCGATGGCGCCTGCGGCCGTGGCGATGTCCTTGCCGCTGCCGCCGCCGATCGAGTGGCCGATGACGCCGCCGAGGACGGCGCCGCCGATGCCGCCGATGACACCTTCGGTGCCTTGGATCGTCACGTTCTGGACGGAGACGATCGTGGCGGTGTAGACGGTGTGGCCCTGACGAGCGTGTTCACGCGAATACGTGGTTCCGGCGTAGTCCTGGTTCATGCAGCCGGAGACGAGGGCGATGCACGCGGCGGCGAGGACGAAGGGGGAGACGGTCTTGATTTTCATGCAGAACTCCTAGCGGAGGGTTGTGAAATGAAGGCGTTTCCGTTTAGACGAAACGAGAGCGAAGTATATTCAAAGCGCCCGGGGAAGTCACGCCAAATGCTGTCGATGGCAGCGTTCGGGGTGGGCGAATCCTCAGCGCGCTTCGCGGATTTCCCGCTGATAGGCCTCGACGACGTCGTTGTGCGAGACGATGCCGACGGGAATGCTTCGTCCGGGGCCGGCGGCGACGACGACCTGCTCGGCGTCTTCCGAATCGAGGATGCGCAGGACGGTTTCGAGCGCGTCCGTCTCCGTCACGACGCCGTGGTGCTGCAGTTCCAGATCGTCCACCATCAGCGTCCGCCGCAGCGTGGGGTCCGAGGCGAGCAGCACGGAGAGGTCGCCTCGCGAGACGATGCCGGAGAGGGCGCCTGCGGCGTCGACCACGGGGAAGGTCGTCTGTTCGCCCGCGGCGATGGCATCGACCAGTTCGTCGAGGGGCGTGTCGCCGCGGACGGTCCGGAAGGTGCGCCGGCTGCCGCCCGCGTCGAGGAGCTGGCGGACGGTTACGCTGGTGAGCACGCCGGTGATCATGCGGCCGCGGTGGACGGGCGCCTCGAAGCGGCTGGCGAGCTGGCTGCGGTAGAGCGACACCTTGCGCGAGAGCAGGTAGGCGATGATGCAGACCCACATCGAGGGCACGAGCAGGCGGTAGTTGCCGGTCATTTCGCCGACCATGAGGATCGTGCTGATCGGGGTCTTGGCGGCGCAGCCGAAGAACGCGACCATGCCCACGAGCGTGAACGCGCCCACGGGCACGTTCCACGACGGCAGCATCGCCGAGAAGACGATGCCCGCCGCGCCGCCCAGGGCGCCCCCGACGACGATCGCCGGTCCGAAGATGCCGCCCGAACCGCCGGAGCCCACGGAGAAGGACGTGGCGAGGGTCTTGAGCAGGAAAACGCCCGCCAGCAGCAGGAACGCGGTCCGCGCGGCGCCCGGGGCGAAGTGCGACTCGTACCGCAGCGCTTCCTGGATGACGCCGTAGCCGGCTCCGATCGCCGGCAGGAAGAAGAATCCCACCGCGCCCGTGAGGAGGCCGCCGAGCGCCGGCTTGAGCACGTGCGGGATCTTGAGCCGCTTGAAGACGTCGTGCGCCGTGTAGAAGCTCCACGTATAGAAGCGCGCGCCGCCGGCGAGCACGACGGCCAGCACGATGTAGAGCAGGAGCATCCGGGGCCGGTAGAAGAAGTTCTCCGGCATCTCGAAGAGCGGGTGGAAGCCGAACACCTTGGAGAAGAGCGCGTAGCCGCTGACGGAGGCGATGATCGAGGGCACGAGCACTTCGTACTCGAGGTCGAGGTCGCGGTAGAGCACTTCGGCGGCGAAGAGCGCGCCGGCCAGCGGCGCGTGGAAGAGCGCGCCGACGCCGGCGCCCATGCCGGCCGCCATCAGCACGCGCCGCTCGCGCACCGGGAGGCCGAGGAGCGAGGCGATCGCCGAGCCGAAGCCCGAGCCGATCTGCGTGATCGGTCCTTCGCAGCCCGCCGAACCGCCGGTGCCGATGATGAGGGCCGTGGCCACCGCCTTGACGGGCGGCACCACGGGCCGCACCTTGCCGCCGCGGAAGTGGTACGCCTCGATGGCGGCGTCCGTGCCGTGTCCTTCGGCCTCCGGCGCGAACTTCAGCACGATCGCGCTGGAGACGAGGCCTCCCAGCGCCGGCAGCAGCAGGATCACCCAGCGCCGGACTTCGCCGCCGAATTCCGGCAGGTTGTGGAACATCACCGGCTCTCCGGCCGGCGTGGCGGGGACGTAGTTCGCCAGGAACTCCATGAAAAACCACTGGGAGAGCTGCAGCAGCGACACGAGCAGCACGGCGCCCAGACCGGCGACCATGCCGACGATCGCGCTCAGCACGAGGGTGCGCACGATGCCGATCCCCTGCGTGGCGGGCGCGTTCCGAAACGCCTCGAACAGCTTTCGAGCGGCGCCTGCGGCGCGAATCGCGTTCATGTTGCCTCCTCCGTCGCCGTTTCGTCGAGGTGCCGCAGCAGCGCCGCCGCGGCCGCGGCCTGCGCCGCGCGCTTCGTGGGACCGCGGCCTTCGGCCGAGCGTTCTTCGCCCACCGTCACGCGCACCGCGAAGACGCGGCTGTGCATCGGGCCCGTCTCCGAGAGCGTTACGTAGACCGGATCGACGCGGAACGTCTTCTGCGCGAGGCTTTGCAGGCGGCCCTTGGGGTTGTCGATCCACGGGTCACGCCCCAGATGCTCGAGATCCGCCGCGAACAGCCGGTCGAAGACGTCCGAGACGGCGGCGATCCCGCCGTCGACGTACACCGCGCCGAGGACGGCCTCGAACGCGTCCGCAAGATCCGAATCGCGGTCGCGCCCTCCGGTGAGCGCCTCGCCGCGCCCGAGCAGCAGCGCCGGTCCCAGCGCGAGCGTCCGGGCCTTCGCGGCCAGCGCCGCGCCGCTGGCGACGGAGGCGCGCAGGACGGTCAGCATGCCCTCGGGATGTTCCTCCGGACCTCGGAATATCCGGTCCGCGAGCAGGAAGCCCAGCACGGCGTCGCCCAGGAACTCCAGCCGCTGGTTGTCCACGTCGCCGGAGGCTTCGAAGCGGTGCGACGGATGCGTCAGGGCGGCGCGGAGCAGTGCCGGATCGCGGAACGCGTGGCCCAGCGCCCGCTCGAGTGCGGCGGCGGCTCCGATCCAGTTGGCTTGTTCTTCGTCCATAGTGGTGCTAGGCCCTCGGGTGGAATTGCGCGTGCGCGCCGTGCAGCCGCCGCGCGTCGACGTGCGTGTAGATCTGCGTCGTGCCGATGTCGGCGTGGCCGAGCATCTCCTGGATGGCGCGAATGGGCGCGCCGTGTTCGAGCAGGTGGGTGGCGAAGGAGTGGCGGAGCCAATGCGGCGAGACGGCCTCTCCGAGCCCGGCCTTGCAGGCGTTGCGCTTGACGATCCCCCATACGCCGATTCGCGAGATGCCCGCGCCTCGGGGGTTGAGGAAGACGGCGGTTTCGGCGGAATCGGGCCGGTACTTCGGGCGCGCTTCCGCGAGGTAGCGTTTCAAGGCGGCCTCGGCCGAGGCGCCCAGCGGCACGATGCGCACCTTGCCTCCCTTGCCCCGGCAGCGCACGAGCGCCTCGTCGAAGCGCAGCGCGTCGAGGGGCAGTTCCGCCAGTTCGGAGACGCGCAGCCCGCAGGCGTAGAAGAGTTCGAGGATCGCGCGGTCGCGGATCCCGTCGCGCGTGTCGGCGGACGGCGCGGCCAGCAGCCGCGCTACCTCGGGCTCGCCGATCACGTGTGGCAGGGTCCGGCTGCGCCGTCCGGCCGAAATGGGCGCCGCCACGTCGAGGGGCACGAGCCCCTCCGCGCGCAGATGGGCGAAGAACACCTTGACGGCTACGAGGCGCCTCGCCAGCGTCGATTCCGCAAGCCCCGCCTGGCGGCCCTCCTCCTGGAAACCGAGAATCTGGTCCGCCGTGGCGTCGCGGAACGACGGCCCGGCGGCG
>CAYVJM010000058.1:5912-10805 GCA_964451695.1 uncultured Lentisphaerales bacterium
GCGTGCGGCCCGCCGCAGCGGACGAGGAACCGGGCGAACTGCGTCAAGTCGGACTCGTACGCCGAGCGGGTCTTCTCCGAGAGCCCCCGCTCGAATGCGAGCATGTCGATGAACTGGCTAATCTCCTGCGGCACGGCACTCGGGGGGGAGTTTCGACGCGGCCTCGGGATTGGCGGGGAAGGGGCCGGCGGCGAAGCCGGCCTGGGCGATCGCGTCCTCGAGGTTCTTCGTGCCGACCTTCATCGAATCGTAGCGCACCACAAGCGTTCCCGTGGCGAAGTCGGCGGAAACGATGGTCAGGTCGTTCTTGCCGGGAAGCGCCTTCAGCGCCTTGAGAACGACCTCCTGACAGGCCGCGTTGCGAACGCCCGGCGCGATGATCGTCGCCTCGCGGATGTCGCCAACGCGGCATCCGGCGAAGAGGATCGCGGTCAATAGGGTCAGCGTGAAAAGCGCGGCAGTCGATTTCATGACGACGGATTATACCGCACCGCGCCGCGCGACCGCAAGGCTGGATTGACGCCGAGCCGGACGCGAGACGGACGCCGGCCGCCGGGAATGCCGGCTTGACGCGGAGGGGGCGCAACGCCTAGAATCGGCATTTGTTACGCCCCAGTAGCTCAGTTGGACAGAGCAGCGGTTTCCTAAACCGCAGGTCGCGTGTTCGAGCCACGCCTGGGGCACCAGTTCCCAATGCGCGTTTCCATGCCCTCGCCCTCCCAGTCGGACTACTCCTTCATTCTGCTCGGCGATACGCACTACGACGCCGATCCGCCGTCCACCTACCACGCCGACTACGACGAGAAGGAGGAATGGCTGTCCCGTGTCCAGCGCGCGGAGTTCGATCGGAACGCGAAGCTCTGGGCCGGCCCCGGCCTCCGTCTGCTGCAAAGCGCCGGCGCCCTCGTCCGGCCCGACACTCGGTTCGTCCTTCAGACGGGCGACCTGATCCAAGGCGAATGCCGGGACGCCATCGTCCGCTACTGGTTCGCCGACGGCGCGGGCGCATCCCTCGTCCGCGTCCGCGACGACGGCGTTTCCGTCGAGTTCCACGGCGGCGACAGCCCGACGGCCACGAAAACCTTCCAGTTGCGCTGACCTTTCATCCATTCCACAAACCCCCACCCCTCGACCATGGCCACCATCACCCTCGACTTCTCGAAGAAAATCGGCGCCATCAAGCCGATGAACGCCGGAAACAACGGCCCGAAAATCCCCCGCGGCGACCAGACGTGCGGGAACTTCGACACGTTCAAGATGCTCCGCATCCCGTACGCCCGCCTTCACGACGCCAATCTCTGCTACGCCTATGGGGCGCCGTGGACGATCGACGTCCGCGCCATCTTCCAGGACTGGAACGCCGACGTGGACGACCCCGCAAGCTACGACTTCCAGATGACGGACATCTATCTCCGCTCGCTGGAAAAGGCGGGGACCGAGCCGTTCTTCCGCCTCGGCGGCAGCATCGAGCACAATCCGAAAAAACACTTCACCTGCGTGCCGCCGGACTTCCGGAAGTTCGCCGTTGTTTGCGAGCACATCGTCCGCCACTGCACGGGCGACTGGGCTAACGGCCTGAACATGAAGATCACCTACTGGGAAATCTGGAACGAGCCGGATCTCGACGGCGGCGACTCCGACAACAAACGCTGCTGGCAGGGGACGGCGGAGCAGTTCTACGAGATGTTCACGGTCGCCTGCAAGCACCTCAAGGCGGCCTTCCCGCACCTCAAGTTCGGCGGCCCGGCGTCCTGCGCCGCCATCAACAACTGGCGCGGCGACCACTGGACCGACCGGTTCTTCGCGGCGCTCGAGAAGCACGGCGTCGCGCTTGACTTCTATAGCTGGCACTGCTACGCCTGCGAGCCTTCGGTCATTGCGGACACCTGCCGCACCGTGCGAGACTACTTGGACTCGCACGGGCAGAAGCAGGCCGAGAGCATCCTCAACGAATGGAACTATGTCAAGGGCTGGAGCGACGCCTGGGTCTACTCGCTCGAGCAGGAGGGGGGCATGAAGGGCGCGGCCTTCGCGCTCTCGACGATGCTCGCCTGCCAGAAGCAGCCGCTCGACATGCTCATGTACTACGACATGCGCGTCGCCTGCGGCATGAACGGTCTCTGGGACCCCGTCACCTTCGACCGCCGCAAGTCCTGGTATTCGTACTTCATGTTCGAGAAGCTCGCGCGCCTCGGCACCGAGGTCGAAAGTTCAACGGACGAACCGAAGCAGATCTTCGTGCTCGGCGCGACCCGCGCCAAGGGCTCAAGGGTCGCCGCCGTCGTGTCGTTCTTCAAGGACGACGACAGCTTTTCCGTGCAGAAGCCCGCCATCCGCATTCTCGGACTGACCGCCGAACAGAAGGAAAACCTCTCCGTGCGTCTGCTCGACACCAAGCTCGATTGCGTGGAGGTCCCCTTTGCCTTCGACGGCGAGACGATGACGCTTCCCTTCAACGTCGACCACAACGCCGGCCTGCTCATCCAGGCCTGAACCCGGGTCTCCTGACCCCTTGTGGGCGGCAACGATGTTGACGCCCACCCGTCGAAACAATCCGGTTGCGAAACCCCCGCTTTTTTCCTATCATTCCGCGCATCAGTGTTTCGTTGGCAACCCAACTTCTCTCCAACCATTCGCCTTGGTGGAGAAAACGGCGTACTCGGGTTCTTTTCCTCCGGGTCGCCGGCACGACCCCCACAATCTGGAGACCCCTCCCATGTCCCGCATCTACAACTTCAACGCCGGCCCCGCCGTCCTGCCCCTGGAGGTTCTCCAGGCGGCCCAGGCTGAACTTCTCGACTTCCATGGCACGGGCATGTCCATCCTCGAGTCCTCGCACCGCGCGAAGGCCTACGAGGCCGTCCATGAGGAGGCGATCGCGAGCCTTCGCGAGCTTCTCGGCATTTCGGACGACTACGCGGTGCTGCTCCTCCAGGGCGGTGCGAGCCTGCAGTTCTCGATGGTGCCCATGAATCTGCTCCTGCCGGGCGAGACGGCGGACTACACGAACTCTGGCGCCTGGGGCTCCAAGGCGATCAAAGAGGCGCAGAAAATCGGCGTCGTCAACATCGCGGCCAACTGCGGCAAGGACATCCCCACCCGCGTTCCCGCCGTTTCCGAGCTCAAGCTCACGCCTGGGGCGAAGTACCTCCACCTGACGAGCAACGAGACGATCTCGGGCGCGCAGTGGAAGACCTTCCCGGAAGTCGGCTGCCCGATCGTCGCGGACATGAGCTCGGACATCCTCTCCCGCCCCTTCGACATGTCGAAGTTCGGCCTCGTCTACGCCGGCGCCCAGAAAAACCTCGGCCCCTCCGGCCTCACCGTCGTCATCGTCCGCAAGGACCTCGCCGCCCAGGCGCCCGAGAACCTCCCGACGATGATGCGCTACGCGACCCACATCGAGGAGAACTCGCTCTACAACACCCCCCCGTGCTTCTCCATCTACATCCTCGCGCTCGTGCTGCGCTGGGTCAAGAAGCAGGGCCGCGACGCCCTCTACCGCCAGAACGCCGAGAAGGCCGCGCGCCTCTACGCCGCCATCGACGGCAGCGAGGGCTGGTACCGCGGCACCGCGGTGAAGGAATTCCGCTCCGACATGAACGTCACGTTCCGCCTCCCCTCCGAGGCGCTGGAGGCGGCGTTCGTCTCGCAGGCCACGAAGGCGGGCTTCAACGGCCTCAAGGGCCACCGCTCCGTCGGCGGCATCCGCGCCTCGATCTACAACGCCTTCCCGCCGCAGGGCGTCGCCGATCTCGTCGCCTTCATGGCGGATTTCAAGAAGGCCAACGGCTGATCCGACCCCGGTCCGGATCCGGACGATGAAATTCGAAATATCCAGGACGCGACTGAAGAAGGTCGGGAGCCGGGAGCGCAAGTTCCTTGCCGGAATCGAGGAGGTGGCGTTTCGCAACGGCAACCTCCTCGCCCTGCTCTACGCGCTGGGGGTCGTCGCGGCGACCCTCGGCTGCGCGTTCTGGAGCGTGCGGGCGACGACGGGCGACGAGTTCGGGACTCAGCTCCCGCGCGCCCTCGCCGCCGTGCTCGTCGCGCTGCTCTGCTCCCGGATTCTGATGGGGATCGACGGCCGCGACCTGCTCAAGCGCAACTCGCGCATCCTGATGCTCTGCCTCGTCGGCGTCTTCGGCGCCGCGTTCTCGGCGCTCGGCGTCGTGGCCGCCGCCGCGCCGGCGCTGGAGCGGCACCTGGACTTCGAGGTCGCCCGCATCGCGCCGTTCCTGTTTCCGCTGCTCTTCGCCCCCGCGCTGGCGACGCTGCTCGCGGGCCCTGCCGCGGGCGTCGCCATCGGCGTCGGCGCCGCCCTGCTCAACCTGGTGTTCGTCCCCGAGACCGGGGTGCTGCCCGCGCTGGCCGGCGGAATCGTGATCGCGGTCGCGGCGCCGCCGCTCGTGGCGAACGTGAAGCGACGCACGGCGCTGCTGCGCGCGTTCATCGCCGGCGGCTGCGTGCAGCTTCTCGGCGTCGTCGTGCTCTTCTCCTCGCGCCTGGCCGCCGACGGGATCTCGGACGAGCTGCTCCGGGAGGCGCTCTTCGCCGCCGGCGCCACGGTCGTCTCCGCGGGCTTCGCCTTCGCGGCCACCGTCCTGCTGCTGCCGCTGCTGGAGCATCTCTTCGGCGCCTGCAGCAACATCCGCCTCAACGACTACGCGGACCTCGGCCACTCGCTGCTGCAGAAGCTCTCCCTCGCCGCCCCCGGCACGTACCACCACAGCGTGGTCGTGGCCACCCTCTCGGCGGCGGCCGCGGACCGCATCGGCGCGAACTCGCTGCTCGCGCGCGTGGGCTCCTACTACCACGACATCGGCAAGCTCACCAAGCCCAACTACTACACCGAAAACGCCCGCCCCGACCAGGCCAACCCCCACGACGGCA
>CAYVJM010000059.1:0-10776 GCA_964451695.1 uncultured Lentisphaerales bacterium
CTCAACCCCTGCGACAACGAGGTCATCGCCTCGATGATCGGCAACTTCCAGGGCGCGCCGACGCCGGGCAAGATGCAGTTCGGCAGCGGCTGGTGGTTCAACGACCAGATGGACGGCATGGCGCGGCAGATGGAGGCGCTCTCGCAGATGGGCCTGCTCAGCCGTTTCGTCGGGATGCTCACCGACAGCCGCTCGTTCCTCAGCTACGCCCGCCACGAATACTTCCGGCGCATTCTCTGCAACATCCTGGGCGAGGACGTCGAGCGGGGGCGTATCCCCCGCGACTTCGCGCTCGTGGGCGGCATGGTCCAGGACATCTGCTACCACAACGCCGACCGCTACTTCGGCTTCTAGACCTGTCGGCGCGGACGCGCGCCCATTCACGCACCCCGGCGTCCCGGCCGGGCGAGACACCGGGAACAGAAAGGCAGTCCACTATCAACGCAAGCGAAATCACAGCTCGAGTCGTCAAGGTTCTCGAGGACAAGAAAACCGAGGACATCGCGACGTTCGACGTTGCGGGGCGTTCGTCCCTCGCCGACGCCATCGTCGTCGCCACCTGCACCTCCTCCCCCCATCTCAGGGCCGTCGCGGGCGCGATCGTCCGCGAGATGAAGCAGGCGGGCGAGAAGTCGGTCCGTTCCTCCGGCGACCCGGAGAGCGCCTGGATCGTCGTGGATCTCTTCGACGTCATCGTACACCTCTTCCTGCCCGAGGCGCGGGCCTACTACGATCTCGAGTCCCTGTGGCGCAAGCAGAGATGATCGCGCGGCGCAAGCTCCGCCACCGCCTGGAGTACGGCGCGGTTCGCGGGCTCGGCGCGCTGCTCGCGGCGCTGCCGCGCCGCGTCGCCCTCGTCGTCGCCTGCGGCGTCGCCGCAGTCGGCTACGCCTTGGCCGCGCGTCGTCGTCGGGAGGCTGCGCGCCGCGTGCGCCTCGTCTTCGGCGAATCGCTGGGGCCCTGGGAGGTCGCGCGCGTCTGCTGGGTCTCGTTTCGCAACACGGCCTTCAACGCCGTGGAGATGTTCCGCGTCGCCAAGCTCTCCCTGCCCGAGATGGAGGCGATGATGCCGGAGCTCCCCGGGGCCGTCGCGACGCTGCGCGAGATCATGGCGCGCAACGGCGGACGCGGCGTCGTCGTCGCGCTTCCGCACATGGGCAACTGGGATCTGGCCGGCTCCGCCTGCCATCTCTCCGGTCTGCCGATCTTCAGCGTGGCCGGCCGCCAGCGCAACCCGATGATGAACGATCTGCTCAACCGCCTGCGCTCTGGCCGCGGCATGGACATTCTCGAGCGGGGCGGTGGCGCGCTGCGCCAGATCCTCACGCGCCTTCGCGGCGGGCAGATCTTCGCCATCCTCCCCGACACACGCGCCCCCGACCCCGATCTGCTCGTGCCGTTTCTCGGCGGCGCCGCCAACCTCGCGCGCGGCATGGCCTCCTTCGCCTACGCCGCCAACGTCCCCGTCGTGCCCATCATCATGCGCCGCCGCGGCTGGCGCGGGTTCTCGCTGACCCTCCACGACCCGATCTGGCCCGACGTCTCGGCCCCCAAGGCCGCTGAACTCGAACGCATCACCCGCGCCGTCGCCGCCATCGTGGACGCCGCGATCCACGAGACGCCCGAACAGTGGTTCTGGTACAACCGCCGCTGGGTCCTCGACCCCGTTGTTTAGGGTTCAGGGTTCAGGGTTCAGGTAACTTTGTCGCGAGCTTTGTCGCACACTTTGTCGCACGAGCATAAGGAGAGAAGGCATGAATTACAAGATCAAGGACATTGCGCTGGCCGACTGGGGCCGGAAGGAAATCGAGATCGCCGAGCACGAGATGCCCGGCCTGATGGCCACGCGGGCCAAGTACGGCCCCGCGAAGCCGCTCGCCGGCGCCCGCATCACGGGCAGCCTGCACATGACCATCCAGACGGCCGTGCTCATCGAGACGCTCCAGGCGCTGGGCGCCCGGGTGCGCTGGGCCTCCTGCAACATCTTCTCGACGCAGGACCACGCCGCCGCCGCCATCGTCGCGGCCGGAACGCCCGTCTTCGCCTGGAAGGGCGAGACGCTGCGCGAATACTGGGACTGCGCGCTCGAGTCGCTGACCTGGCCCGACGCCGACGGCCCCGACCTCGTCGTCGACGACGGTGGCGACGCGACGCTGCTCGTCCACCTCGGCTACGAGGCCGAAAACGATCCCTCCGTCCTCGAAGGCCCGGCCGGCAGCGAGGAGGAGGGGATCCTGCGCGATGTCGTCCGTGAACGCATCCAGAGCCGCCCCGGCTTCTTCCACAAGCTCGTCGCCGGGTGGAAGGGCGTTTCGGAGGAGACGACCACCGGCGTCCATCGCCTCTATCAGCGCGCGGCGCGCAACGGCCTGCTCGTCCCCGCCATCAACGTCAACGACTCCGTCACGAAGTCGAAGTTCGACAACATCTACGGCTGCCGCGAGTCGCTTGTGGACGGCATCAAGCGCGCGACGGACGTCATGGTCGCCGGCAAGATCGCGTTCGTCTGTGGCTACGGGGACGTCGGCAAGGGCAGCGCCGAGATCCTCAAGAACCACCGCGCCCAGGTCTGGGTATCCGAAGTCGATCCGATCTGCGCGCTCCAGGCGTGCATGGCCGGGTACAAGGTGACGACGGTCGAGGAGGCGCTGCCGCACGCGCTGATCTTCGTGACGACGACGGGCAACTGCAACGTCATTACCGCCGAGCACATGTCGAAGATGCGCGACCAGGCGATCGTCTGCAACATCGGCCACTTCGACAACGAGATCGAGGTCGCGAAGCTCAAGGCGCTGCCGGGCGTCGTCCACGTCAACATCAAGCCGCAGTTCGACAAGTACGTCTTCCCGGACGGTCACTGCATCTACCTGCTGGCCGAAGGGCGGCTGGTGAACCTGGGCTGCGCCACGGGGCATCCGAGCTTCGTCATGTCGTGCTCCTTCACGAACCAGGTGCTCGCCCAGATGGACCTGTGGCGCGGCGGGCGCCAGCCCGGCGTGTACGTCATCGACAAGAAGCTCGACGAGGAGGTCGCGCGGCTGCACCTCGGCCAGCTCGGCGCGAAGCTCACGCGGCTCACGGCGAAGCAGGCGGCGTACATCGGCGTCGACCCCGACGGTCCGTTCAAATCCGAGGCCTACCGGTACTAGCCAAAACGTATCCTGCCAAAACGTATCCTTGACTTCGCGGGGTCCGGGTGGTAACCTTATCGACCGTTCTTTTCACCAGAAGCCCAAGGAATCAGCGTGAGCGTCATAGACGATTTGTCGGCATTGCAGGATCTCGACGGAGAGATCAGAGAACTCGAGCGGAACGTCAACGACATTCCGGTTCGCCGCGAGCAGGAGCTCAGGAAGCTGACGGCGGAGCAGGAGGATCTCAACCGGGCCCGCGAGGAGGTCAGCCGGCTGATTCTCGAAACGCGCAACGACGAGATGACGATCTCGGAGGTCAAGGAGAGCATCGCGAAGTTCCGCACGCAGCAGATGACGCTGAAGACGAACGCCGAGTATGCCGCGATGAACGCCCAGATCGCCCAGGCCGAGGAGACCTTGAAGGTCGCCGAGGGCAAGCTGGCCGAGGACAAGGCGAAGATCCCGCCCGCCGAGGCCGAAGTGGGCGCCTTCCAGACCGTCTACGATGTCGCCAAGCGCGAAATCGACGCCTATCTTGCCGACCTCGACGAACGCCTCGCGGCCATCCAGAAGCGTCTTGACGACGCCCGTCTGCGCCGCGCGGGGATGGTCAAGCCCCTCGATGTTCCCGCCACCCGCAAGTTCCTGATGTACTACGACCGCCTCCGCAAGAGCCGCTGGCCCGTGCTCATCAAGCTCGACGCCGGCGTCTGCACCGGGTGCCACATGCAGCTTCCCCCCGCCAAGCAGCAGGACGCCGTCCGCAACGCCATGGCCTCCGCCGACCCCGCCAAGATGGGCATCGTCGCGTGCGATTTCTGCGGGCGCATGATCTACTAGCTCTTTCTTCTTCTTCTTCTTCGATTTCATTGTGTCGGTCCGGTGGACGACGGATCGCCGCGCGGCGGGAAACCGCTTGCGCGGAGGAAAGTCCGGACTCCGCAGGGCAAGGCTTCCTGGTGTAGTGCCGGGAGGGGCGCGGGCAAACCGCGTCGACGGACAGTGCCACAGAAAACAAACCGCCGGCTTCGGCCGGTAAGGGTGAAAAGGCGGTGCAAGAGACCACCGTGCTGGCCGGCAACGGCCCGCAGCAAGGAAAACCCAGCCTGGAGCAAGATCAAATAGGGGGCGCCGCGCGGCCCGCGCACGCCACGCTCCGCAAGGAGCCGGCATCGCCCCGGGTTGATTGCTTAGACGAATGATCCGAACCGCCCGCAAGGGCGGATACAGAATCCGGCTTATGACTCCACCGGTCCGACACTCCTCTCTTTCCCGGATCCCCGACGCCGTCGCGTTCGCGGCGCTTGTCGCGACGGCCGCGATCGCCGCGCACGCCCTGCGGCGCCTCCCTCCGTCCGGGCTCGAGCCGGCCGCGCGGCCGTCGGCGGCTCCGGCCGCGTCCGCCGCGCCGGCGCCCGCCGCGATCCGCGCGATCGCCGCGGTTCTGGCGCCTTCGTCCGACGCCGCGCAGCCCGGCGAACTCGCCCGGCGCTTCCGTCTCGCCGGCACGATCCTGGGCATGTCCAACAGCGGCGCCGAGGAGCCCATCGCCATCCTCGACGACCGGGTTACCGTCTCCCAGAGCATCGTGACGCGCTCGCAGGAGGTCGTCCCCGGCGTCGTGCTCGCCCAGGTCCGCACAGGCTCCGTCGTGCTTCGCGGCCCTGCCGGCGAGGAGGAGATCTTCCTCGAAAAGTCGGCGCCGCGCGCCGCGTCGGCCGCTTCCTCCGCCGACAAGGTCGCTCCCGACCGCCAAGCCGCGGCAGCCCGTTTCGGCGGCCGCGAAGTCTTTCCCAATCGATGGGAGTTTTCCCGCGACACGCTGCTCGACTACTATGCCGAGCTGCGGGACGAGCCGGAGCGGCTGCTGACGATCTTCGATTCGATGGATCCCGTCTACGTCGCCAACCCCGACGGCACCCGCCGCATCGAGGGCTACGTCGTCGGGGTCGAGGGCGAGCCGGACTTCTTTGCCGCCGCCGGCCTGGCCAACGGCGACATCGTGCGCTCCGTCAACTCCCTGGAGATGACGAACCGCCGCCGCGCCGAGGCCTTCATCAAGAACTTCGTCGAAGGCACGGTCTCGACCTTCGTCCTCGAAGTCGAGCGCAACGGCAAGCGCGCCAAGCAGGTCTACCAAGTCCAGTAGCGGGCCGTTATCGCGCCAGGGCGGCTTCGAGCGCCGCCACGGTGGCGCGGGCGGTGGCCTCCCAGGAGAAGGCGGCCGCGCGGGTGCGGGCCTTGGCCACGACGGCGGCTCGCGCGTCGGCGCCGAGGGCGAGAAGGCGGCGGATCTCCGCCGCGAAGGCCTCCGGATTACCCGTCTCGGCGTAGGCGACGGCGTCGCCGCCGACTTCCGGGATCGAGGCTTCGCGCGTCGTCAGCACGGGCACGCCGGCGCTCATGGCCTCCAGCACCGGCAGGCCGAAGCCCTCGTACGCCGAGGGGAAGACGAAGAGATCCGCGCCCTGGTAGACGGCGACCAGATCCGTTGTGGAGAGGTAGTTGAGGCGCACCACGCGGTCGGGCTCGGGCACTTCGGCCAAGGCGGCGGCGACGGCCGGTTCGCCGCGGCGGGGCTTGCCGAGGAGCACGAGCCGGTGGGGGATCTCCTTGCAGACCTGCGCGAAGGCGCGCACCGCGGTCTCGACGCGCTTGTGGGGATAGGTGTTGGCCACGACGAGCAGATAGGGGTCGCCGGCGCGCAGCAGCGCCATGACGCGCTCGGCGATGAACTCGCCGGGCAGCGGGCGGGCGAACGATTCGTCCGCGGCCAGCAGGGTGACGTGCATCGCGTCGAACGGCGTCCGCGTGTGGCGGGCGATTTCCTGCCGGGAGAACTCGGAGATCGTCAGCACGGCCTGGCTGCGGCGCAGCGAGACGCGGGTCAGCGTCCGGGTGACGATGAGACCGGCCCGGGAGAAGTCCTCCGGAAAGTGGACGAACTGCATGTCGTACACGGTGGTGGCCTGGGGGCAGGCGATGCGCAGGGGGGCGGTGTTGCCGGGGTTCCAGAGGACGTCGACGCCCTTGGTGGCGGCCACCTTGGGAAGCATGGTCTGTTCGCAGAGCGCGCGGCGCGGGCGCGACTCGGCTCGCACGCGCATGTCCACGAGGGTCACGTTGGGCATGGCCATGAGGTCGCGGGCGAGGGTGTTGCGGTTCTCGTGGTTGGCGAAGACGACGAACTCGTGCTGGGGGAACGTCTTCGCGGCGGCCGCCAGGGTGCGGCGCAGGTACGTCTCGCTGCCCCCGACCTCGCCGGGGATCATGAAGAGCGCGTTGACGCCGATGATCACCGCCGCGCTCCCCGGGCCATGGTGCCGTAGCAGAGCACGACGCAGCAGACGACGACCCGGTGGACGAGGCTGGAGAACGCCCACTTGCCGGCGTCGTCCATCGCGCAGGACAGTTCTTCGGCGAACTGGCGCTTGAAGCCGCGGCCGCTGATCGAATGCGGCGTCCAGCGGAAGCGCGCCAGTTCGGGGCGCTCCACGCGCAAGGCGCCGCCGTGGCTCCAGAGGCGCAGGGTCAGATCGTAGTCCCACGCCGCGTGGAGGTCGGTGCGGAGGGGGCCGGCCAGTTCGTAGGCGCTCCGGCGGAAGACCATTGCGGGCTGGGAGATGTAGTTGAGCACGCGGATGAAGAAGCGGCAGGAGATCGGGTACCAGAACTCCTTGAAGAGGGTGATGAAGCGGCGGATTTCGCGTCCGTCGGCGTCCATGATCGGGCAGTGGCCGAAGCAGAACGCCTTGTCGGGATGCGCCTCCAGGGCCTCGACGGCCCGGCGCAGCGCGTGGGGCGCGTAGACGTCGTCGGAGTTCAGCCAGCACAGGTAGTCGCCGCCGGCCATGGCCAGACCCTTGTTGATCGCCTCCGCGGGGCCGCCGTCCTTGGAGACGATGAGCCGTGTGCGCGGGTGGGCGTACTTCGCCACGATCGACGCCGTTCCGTCCACGCTTCCGCCGTCCATGATGATGTGTTCGACGTCGAGGCCGTCCTCGCGCTGCATCGCGACGCTTCGCAGCGTCTCTTCGATGAATCGTTCGGAGTTGAGAGCGGGAGTGACGACGGTGATGCGCTTCATGGTGTGTCGGGACGTCCGGGGTGGTCTTCCGGGAAACCGTCCCGGATCGTGCGGATCCCGTCCGCTCGTGAGGCGCCGCGGGGCCATGCGGTCTGGTCGGAGCGGCGGGATTTGAACCCACGACCTTCTGCGCCCAAGGCAGATGCGCTACCAGGCTGCGCTACACTCCGTTTCATTCCAGACGGGGGGCGAGTATACCCCAAGAATGCCTTTGGATTCAACCTCGAATCCTCGCGCTAGGGCGATGGGGTGTGCGTGCCGGGTTTGACGACGAGCGAGGCGGAGAGGATTTCGGCCGTGTCGGCGGGGAGGACGAAGACGGCGTCTTCGCCTTTGACGCGGGCGTGGACGGAGCCATCGTCGCGCCGGTCGCCGAGTTGGAGGATGATGATCGGCCGGGTCGGGAGGCGTGTGGCGAGGATCCATTCGGCGGCGGGGGGCGCGAGGCCGAAAACGGCATCTCGGGTGGAGGCGAGGGCGGCCGTCGCGGAGGCGGTCAGCGGGCAGAGCGCGCGCAGGGCGTCCTCGATCGCCTGGGCGTTGGCGCGGGCGGCCGCGGGCTGGGTGCAGAACCACTGGCCGTCGCCGCCGAGGACGACGGTCTCGTCGGCGGCGCCGGCGCGCCGGGTGAGGGCGGTGGCGTCGCCGGGCTTGAGCGAAAGCGCGGTCTTGTCGCGCACGCCGGCGAAGCCTTCGGGGCGGGTGAGCGCGTCGCGCAGCGCGGGCGGGAGGGCGGCGGCGGGAAGCGTGTGGAGGAGTCCGGTTTTCGGGACGCGGACGCGGAGGATCGGGACGTCGTTGGTGCCGGCGGCGGGGAATTCCACGAGCGCCGTCGTGGTTTCGCGTTCGACGGTGGATTCGACCTGCAGCTTGACGGTTCTGGCCTCGGCGTCCGCCGCGGTGTCGGCGGTGTCTCCGATCGGCACTGCGGAATCCCCGGCGAGGGCGAGGACCTCGGCGACGAGAGCGGCGGCGGCGGCGGGGTCCGCGGGCTGGGGCGAGGGCTGGGCGATCTGCCAGACCGGCGGCTGGCCGGCGCGCCGCAGCGTGAAGACGCCGCCGGGGCATTGGGCGGAGATCGCGGCGACGTTGGCGGGGGGGATGGGGAAGACGCGACGTTCGCGGAGGATTTGGGCATCCATCTGGAGGGCGTCCAGAATCGACCGGTGGACGGTGCAGATGATGTCGTCGGGCGTCATGGCGACGTAGACGTCGTCGGGGGAGGCGGGATCCTGGCGGCCGAAGGTGAAGGAGGCCTTGCCGAGTTCCGAGGCGAGGTGGAAGACGACGGAGAGGGGCGACTCGACGGGATCGAGCCCGTAGGCGCCGCCGGCGCCGGCGGGGAGGGTCGTGGCGTCCGCCACGTGGACGAACTTCTCGATCGACGCGTTTTCCACGGCGACCATGAGCGCGCCGACGGCCTCCGCGGAGGCGGGCGTTGCGAACGGGGCGGTCATCGACCAGGCGCCGTTGTCGCGCTGGAGCGCGACGACGCCCTTGCCGGGACGGCGGATTTCGATGCCGCGGATGTCGGCGGCGGGGAACTGGACCAGCGCGCGGTCGCGGAAATCGTCCACCGTGGCGGGCAGCGCGTCGAAGACGCTGCGCTCGACGACGTAGATGTCCGACGAGCCGCTCATCATCGCGAAAACGGCTTGGCCTCCTGGCGCGTCCGCGCCGATGCGCAGCACGGCCTCCGCGTCCTCCTGCGCCACGGCGACGACGGCACGCGGGGGGACGAGGCCGTAGTCGACGAGGTCGAGGCGGCGGGACTTGCGCTGGCGCAGCGTGACCTTGTCGCGGACGGCGGCGCGCGCGATCTTCTCCAAGAGGAAGTCGACGCGCATCGAGTCGGCGCGCATGAGGGCCGGCTGCTCGATGCGCCAGCGGCCTTGGACGCGCCGGCAGGCGACCACGCCGCCTGCGGTCTCGACCTGGAGGCCGGAGGCCTTGGCGAGGTCGACCGGCAGCAGCGAGGCGGGAAGCCGGGTCAAGCCGCGCGCGGGGAGCGTCCGCATTTCGAACCAGGCCACTGCGGAGAGGGCCAGCAGCAGGATGAAGAGCCGGATGGGGGTCTGGCGGGCGAGCATCTCGGATCAGCTCCGCTTGTGTTCGGCGAGGGCGTGGAGGAAGTAGAGCGCGATGCCGAGGAAGATCGCCGAGTCGGCGATGTTGAAGGCGGGGAACGCCCAGGTCTCGCCCCAATGGAAGTCGAGGAAGTCGATCACAAAGCCGTGCTTGACGCGGTCGACGAGGTTGCCGACGATGCCGCCGGCGAGCAGGCCGACGCCGACGCGGCAGACGCGGCCGGCGGAGAGGATCTCCCGCCGGGAGTGCCAGAGCAGCGCAAGCATGGCCGCGGAGACCGCGATGAGGAGGGCGCGCTGGCCCGAGAAGATGCCCCACGCGGCGCCGCGGTTGAGGACCTTGCGGATGTCGAAGAAGCCGGGGACGACGGTGATGTGCTCGCCGAGGCGCATGCCGACGAAGACCGCCCATTTGGCGATCTGGTCGGCGACGGCCACGGCGATGGCGATGGGCAGGATCATGCTGCGGAGCGGCTGGGTGCGGCGCGAAGCGTCAGTCCCAGAGGTCATGGGTGGAGCGCCGGCGCGAATTGGCGTTCTCCATGGTCGACTGGCAGCGGATGCAGGTCTTCGCGAAGGGGAGGGCCTTGAGGCGCGTCTTCTCGATCTTGCATCCGCAGATTTCGCAGAGACCGTAGGTCCCTTCCTGGATTGCGACGAGGGCGTTGTCGATCTGGAGGATCTCCCCCTGGTCGGCGCTGGCGCGGTCGAGGCTGGTCACGCGTTCGAAGGCGTCGGTGCCGTCCTCGTCCTGGTTGACTTCGTCGTGGCGGAGCAGGGACTGCTGGCGGAGTTCCGAGACTTGGCTGAGCAGGCGCTTGCGCAGCTCGAGCATCGCTGCATGGAATCCGGCGATTTCCTCGCGGGTGAACGGGGTGCTGTCGCCGGGCTTTGCGGGCCTGGGCTTCGCGGCGGGTTTGACGGGGGTGGTTTTCTCCGGGGCGGGAGCGGTCGTCTTGGGCAGGGCGGGTGTCGTCACGTGGGAAGGGGTTTTTCTGGCCGGCTTCGGCTTGGGGCGGGACGCCGCGATCTTGGACGGTTTTGCAACCGTCTTCGTCGGGCGCGCCGGACTTGCCTTGACGGATTTGACCGCGGGCTTGCGGGATGGCGCGGGCTTGCGCGGCGGCGCGGGCTTGGCGGCGGTTTTTTTGCGGAATTCCGCGGACTTCTTCCGGGCGGCAGGTGTCTTGGCGGGAGCGGCCTGTTTTGCCGCATGCGCCTTGGCGCGGGTGGCGGGTGCCTTGGCTGGCCGTGGCTTGGCCAGCCTGGGGTTCGCCCCACGGGGCTTCGACGTGGACTTTCGTGATGTCATGCGTTCGCCCTCCTTTCGTGAATCAGTCTGCAGATGTGAAGTCTGGGAAAAAGTTGACGTATCCTAGCACACGAACCGGAAAGGCGTCAACTCGCCCGCAAGGGGCGCATCTCCGTTTTGCTCCCCGATCCGTCCATGGCAATGAGCGGACGTACT
>CAYVJM010000060.1:0-10721 GCA_964451695.1 uncultured Lentisphaerales bacterium
CGCGCGCCGACGACGCCTCGATCCGCCAGGCCGCGATCAAGTACAAGGTGCCGTACCTCACGACGCTCGCGGCGGCCACGGCCGCCGCCCAGGGCATCCGTGCCGCTCGCGACACCCAGGGCGGCGTTCGCGCTCTCCAGGAGTACCACGCCGACATCAAGTAGCGGGCTTCGACCCGCTCAGGTCAAGGTCTTGCGTCTCAAGACGCATCGGTCCTCTCGGGCGCACAGGTTGCCCAGGGGATCGATGTGTGCGCCGTCTTCGCACCTGCCTATTCGCAGACGGGCTTGATCGCGCATGCGAATAAACCCCTTGCGGCTTCCGCTGCCGTTGTCCGGCTTCGGGCATGTGGGCGTGACTGGACGTCTTGCGGATGACTCGGTGAATGGGAAACTCGGGAACTTACATTGCTGAAGTCAGCTTTCAATAGACACTAAAATTCAGATTGAAAAATTCACAATCCATCATTTTCTTGTAGAATTTGTGAATATCATAATTCCCCCGAATTAGGCTTGCATTCATCTTGACGTGGGCGTAGAATGGTTGGCGCAAAGGAGATGAAGCAACCGGGAGGGATTCTCGATGCGATCCTGCTATGCGCACAGTCATGAAGGCGAGCCGCCGGAATTCTGGCAGCCGCTGGAGGCTCATCTGGAAGGCGTGGGGGCCTGAGATGCCTGCATTTCTGTCAGCAAAGGCTTCAACCGCGTCCAGCGCGACGTATCTCGCGGTTCCATTCGACAAGTGCGCGGCAAAGACGACGGCCGATCTGAAGCCCGGGACGACGGTCGTCGAGCACTGTATTAATGTCGGTCGGGTTGCCGAGATTCTCTATGCGATCCTTCCAGAGGGCGTTAAGGCGCTACTTCCGCCAAGTCCTGGTCTTTGCACGGGCGTTCACGATGTCGGCAAGGTCTCTCCGGGCTACGAGCTAAAGTATTTTGAAAACGCGGTTGTTCGCCAGCACGCGCCTGAATTATGCGGACAAACGTCCTTTTGTTCGCATCATGCGCGGATCAGTGGCGCGTCCATTGTCCGTTGGCTGAATGCCGGGGGACTCGATTCCTCTCCTGTGGCCCTCGCCGCGGCAGCGCACCACGGTGTCGTCGACCGTGGACTGCCCCTTGACTCCGCTGACATTTTCGGCGGATCTGCATGGGCCGACGAGCGCAGGAAGTTGATCGCTCACCTCGCGTCAGTCTTCGGTGGCTCGTTGGCCGAAGGGGAGCGCTCGAACGCCTGGCTTCTCGCTGGACTGACTTGCGTCTCGGACTGGATCGGATCCGACGATAAGTTTTTTCCGGCGGACCGTCCACCGGTCGTCGATGGCGATCCCTCGAAAACCGCACGGAGTGCTGTGGATGAATGCGGGTTCCGTCCCGTGCCGATCAAGGCAGGACTGTCCTTCGAGGACGTATTCGGATTTTCTCCGCGACCGGCTCAGCGCGACTTCTACGAGCGGATTGAGGGGCCCGGCGTCTATGTGATGGAGGCGCCTATGGGGATTGGCAAGACAGAGGCCGCCCTCTATGCCGCCTATCGTCTCATGGCGCAAGGCGTTCACCACGGTCTCTATTTCGGGCTTCCGACTCGTCTGACGAGCGACCGGATTCACGAGCGCGTGGCCGAGTTTCTGCTTCGGATATCCGAAGTCCCCGTGGCGCCCAAGCTCGCCCACGGCACGGCCTGGCTCCATGACTGCCGCTGGAAGCCCGAAGAAGACGATGCGAATGCCGCCCGCGTCCATCCCTGGTTCAATCCGTCGAAACGGGCCTTGCTCTACCCCTACGCCGTGGGAACCATCGACCAGGCGTTGCTGGGCGTGCTCAACGTGAAGCACAGCTTCGTGCGACTGTTCGGGCTGGCGGGCAAGGTGGTGGTTCTCGACGAAGTCCACAGCTACGACATGTACACCGGCACGCTTCTCGACGAGCTCGTGGATCGACTGCGTCAGATCGGATGCACGGTGATCATCCTCTCCGCTACGCTGACCGGCGCACGGCGCAACCGCCTCGTGCCTAGTCTGATAGGTGCCCAGGCGATGGAGGACTACCCGCTGATGACCGGGGTTAATGGGGAGGCTTCGACCTTTGCGACCCCTCTGCCGGGGCCGAATCCCCGAACCACGCAGGTGCGCCTGGAGCCGTGGGACGGCCTTCGGATCGCGAATGAAGCCGTTCGGGCTGCGTCCAGCGGCGTCTGCGTGGTCTGCATCGCCAACACCGTGGCCAAGGCGCAGGCCTGGTATCGCGCTGTCAAGTCCGCCATGGCCGACGAGGCTTTCTCGGTCGGCGTGCTTCACGCGCGCTTCCCCATGTCCCAGCGCGGGAAGATTGAAGACGACTGGATGGCGATGCTGGGCAAGGGAGAGCGGATGCGCCCGCATGGTTGCGTGCTGATCGCCACGCAGATTCTTGAGCAGAGCGTCGATGTCGATGCCGATTGGATGATCACCGAACTTGCCCCCACCGACATGATGCTCCAGCGCATGGGGCGGCTCTGGCGGCATGAACGTGAATTTCGACCATGCGATGCGCCTGAATTGGTTGTCGTGGCGCAAGACCCGTCTGATTGCACCACGGTCGACGAGACTCTGGCGGCGCTCGGGCGGGAGAACGCCTGCGTGTACGCCCCCTATGTGCTGATGCGCAGCCATGCGGTCTGGAAGTGTCTTCAGTCCGTCGAGATCCCTGGCGACATCCGGGCGCTGATCGAAGCGACTTACATTGAAAGCGACGAGCCCCCTGAAAGCGTCATGGGGCAGCTCAAGAAGAAGCTTGTGGAGCGATGCGAGTCTCTGCGCAAGCTGGCCCTCAGTGCACAAGATGGCAACAAGGGATTTCCGACGGGCAGTGACGATGATCCCCAAACTCGCCATGCCGAAGTCAAGACGCGGGAAGTGCTGCTGCTTGCGGAACCGCCCGAGAATCTGGCGCAGGGACGGGCGCGAATCCGCCTTCTCGATGGCACGGAATGGACGCTGGACGCCTTCCGACAGGACTTCGAGGCGACGCGCCATCTTCATGCCGGCACGGTCGCCGTCGCGGAATATCTCCTGCCGGATCGCGGCGCAATCCGGCAGGAAGTCTCGTGGCTTGATCGTCATTTCTTCCGAAAGCCCCTGGTCGTGGTGGTAGAGGAAGACGGACGATTGGCTCTTCCAGATGGGTTTTCGACGGCATTGCACTACTCACCATCGTACGGCATCTGGCGTGCGGACAAGAAGGATGACGCCTTGAACGCTCAGACGGAGCCATCGATCGAACAAACAGAAGACGAGGCGCTCGACTTGAGCCGACACGACTGGTAATTTGTGAAAGGAAAACGACAATGAACCTTGTTTCAGACCCGTGGATTCCCGTTGTGATGCAGGATGGGGCACATCGAGAGGTCAGCCTCGACGACGTGTTCCGAGATGGTGAATCCATCGCGGATTTTGCCGCCAACCCCTGCCAGCGCATCGCGCTGACGCGCCTGCTGATCTGCATCGCCCAGGCGGCGCTGGACGGCCCGGTCGATGAAGCGGACTGGCTTGCCTGCCGCCCGCGCCTCGCCGATGCCGCATTGGCCTATCTTGCCAAGTGGAAGCATCGCTTCAATCTTTTCGGCGAACACGCTTTTCTGCAGGTGGACGGTGTGGTGGGCCCTGATGACAGTTTCGCGAAACCGACACGCACCATGGACGCCACATCGGCAAATGGCGGAACGGGATTGACGATGCTTTGGGATCATGCAGCGAATTCTGATCGGGTTCAAGCTCGTGAGGCATCGGTTCCACTCATGCTGTTGTGCTATGTGAATTTCTCATGCAGTGGCAAAGTTGGAAAGGCGCAATGGCGTGATTCGCTTTTCAATGGCCCGACCGCAGTGGCCCCCAGCCATAATTATCTCCACACCTATATCCTCGGGCGGGACATCCTGGACACGATCCACTTCAATCTGGTCGGCAAGGATGTCGTAGCGTCTTCCGTTACCATCGGGGAGCAAACAAAGTGGGGAAAGTCCATTTGGGAGCAGATGCCCGTCTCGCCAGATGACCCCGTAGCAATCGAAAATGCAACATCTTCCTATCTTGGCCGACTCGTCCCGTTGTCGCGGCTTGTGAAGCTCACCCAGTGCGAGTCAGGCCTCTCATGCGTTGTCGGGCCGCCCCCCGATGCCTTGCGGATGAACAGACTTCCGTCATTCCGAGAGCCAGCCGCATCTGTGCTGAAATCCAGAAAGGAAGATACCGCGTACTACTTGCCAGCGAAAGCCGACAGACATGTCTGGCGTGATCTGGAGGCCATTTTGGCAACTGAACGCCAAGCGGGTACGTTGTCATTACAGCCGTTTCTGCGGGCATTTGTCCATACGTTGCGAGAACCCCACTTCCGCCTGTGGATCGGAGGTTCGGTAAAAGGCGATAATGAAGGAAAATATGACGATCTTGTCGAGTGGTGCGCCGACCTGCCTTCGGCATGCTTTCAGGATCGAACCCTGTCGGCCTATCGGACAGGACTCATGCATGCCGAAGAAGGAGAATCTCAATTGCTTGGCGCACTCCGAAAGTACAACAAGCCCGATAAAGACAAGCCCGGGAAAGATGCAAAACAAATCCCCAGTGAATTCGCCAAGGCGATCTACTGGAACGCACTGGATCGTTCATTCGCCGTGCTCTTGGATGCGGTTGAAAGTCACACTGAAGATGCTTTCGCGTGTTGGAACATGGAGGTTCGAAAAGCCCTCCTTGCCGCCTATTCCCAGACCTGTCCGCACACGACGCCGCGGCAGATCCAGGCGTATGCGCGCGGCCTGAAAATCATCGAGTCGTGGAAAGGGAAGCCCACCCATGGATCGCGGAACTGAGCGTACACTGGCGGCGCGGGCCGTTGAATTGGGGCGGACCGCCAAGCCGGAGGGCATGCCCGAACTGATCGAACTGTTGAAGACGCCGTCGCCGGAAGTCCGGCGGCTGGCCGCTTCGGCGATCGGCAAGCTGGCGGGTCTTGCAGACGGTGGCACGGCAGTCGACGCCTTGATGCCGTTCCTGCGCGATCCGCATCCGCAAGTGCGGCAATACGCCATGAAGGCGCTCAAGGCCTACGGCACGGCGGCGGAGCGCGCACTGGCCGACATCCGGGACCTCGCCGCCAATCCCGCCGAAAAGGACTACAACCGCCGAGACGCCGCCGCCGCCGTCGAGACCATCGAAGAGGCTTTGCGTCTCAAGGCCTCCGGCGAAACCCATGCCTGCCAGCGCTGCGGCATCGCCGTAGCCCCGGACGAGTTCGCGCGCTCGATGAAGATGTTCCAACGCGTCTTCTGCGACCACTGCTTCGATCAGACCGCCACGACGCGCCGCAATTTCGAAACGGCAGTCGAAGACAAGAAGCAGCTCCGCACACTCGACGGAACGCTCGTGCAGTCGGATGGCGAGCGGCGAATCGCCGACTGGCTCGCCGCGCACGCCATCGCGTATCGCTACGATGCGCGTTTGCGCATCATCGAAGGCTTCCAGATCCGACCGGACTTCTATCTGCCCGAATACGATGTCTACATCGAGTACTGGGGACTCGACACGCCGCGCTACAAGGCCGGCATGTATCTCAAGCAGGATCTCTACATGCATGCCGGCAAGCGCCTGATCTCGGTCTATCCGGCCGACAAAACCCGCCTCGACGAGCTGCTCTCCGAAAAGCTGCTTCGCCTGGGTCCGTCTGACCCCACTTTCGTTTCGTCAACGCCGGACGTCGGCGGAGCGACGCGGAGACAGTCCGAATGTCCACAGAAAGGAACGACACATGAATGAAATCAAAGACCTGCTGAGGCAAATCAGCGCTGCTGCATCGCCCGGGCGCGAAGACCGGGGGATGCTCGCGGCCTTGCGCCGCGGCATCAGCGCGGCCTCCGAGCACCAGGCCTGGCCCCACATCGCCCCGTACTGCAATCTGTCGGAGCCGAAACAGCGCGCGGTCTGGCTCGTGGTCGCGGCGGCCGCCGCCACGCTGGCACCAGACGGGCTGGTGCGCACGGGGAGGGGCGTCGGCAACTTCGGCGTGACGCTCCGAAAGCTGGCCTTCGGCTCGACGGGCGAGAAGGGGGAGAAGGCACTGACCTCCTTCGAGGCGCGCTTCCGCCGACTGCTGACCTGCCAGACCACGGAGGAAATCTGCCGCCATGTTTCGGGCGTGATACGCGCGGCATCCGCAAAAGGGGTCGCGGTCGATCTCGAGCAGTTCTTCGGGGACCTTATGAAATGGGAGCAAACCCAAGAGCCCACGACCAAGGTGAAGTGGGCGCAGACGTATTGGTCGGGCGACGAAGGCACAGGCGAGGAGGTCCAGCCGTGAGTTATCTCAGCCAATCCATCATCCCCGCCGCCATCGCCCTCAACGCGCGGCTGACCGACGGCTACGCCTGGCATTGCGCCATTTGGGAGGCGTTTCCGGATCGCCCCGACGATGCGCGCGACTACCTCTTTCGGGTCGATCCTCGCGGCGGCGCTTTTCGCGTGCTGCTGCTCTCAGAGCAGAAGCCCGTCTCGACGCCGGTCTTTACGTGGCAGACCAAGGCGGTCGCACCGGGTTTTCTGGAGCAGGGCGCCTATCGCTTTCAGCTCAAGGCCAACCCAACGATGCGCCGTTCCGCTGACAAGCGGCGGCTGGCCATCTACGACCCGGCGCTGCTGCGCGACTGGCTCAAGCGCAAGGCATCGGCCGCCGGGTTCGCCATCGACGACGATCTGCTCGACATCGGCGCGCCGATGGACGAGACGTTTGTCAAAGACGGCCGCCGCGTCAAGCACGTGGCCGTCGAGTTCGCCGGCGTCTTGCACGTCGTCGACCGCGAGCGCTTCTCCGCCGCGTTTCATTCCGGCATCGGCTCGGCCAAAGGCTTCGGCTACGGGCTTCTGATGCTTCAACCCATCCACTAAACGCTCATCCAAACCACACTGAAAGGCCATCCAACATGAACATGATCGAACTCCACATCCTCCAGTCCTTCCCCGTGACCTGCCTCAACCGCGACGATCTCGGCGCACCCAAGTCCGCCATGTTCGGCGGCGTCCAGCGCGCCCGCGTGTCCAGCCAGTGCTGGAAGCGCGCAATCCGCGAGCTGGCCGGCAGCGATGATTCCGCGAAGGATTTCTTTGCCGGCCGGCGAACGCGCTATGTCGTGCAGGCGCTTGAAAAGGCCTACCATGCCAAGGGGGCCGACGAGGCGCGCGCCAAGGCGCTTGCCGTCGTCACGGCCCATGCCGTCGGCGATCTTGACGATCCCGAGAAGGGCAACGTCAAGACGCTGCTCTTCTTCTCCCCGCAGGAACTGGATGCCGTGGTCGATGCCGTTTGGGCGCTGGATCTCGATGCCAAGCTTCTGGCGGATTGCGGGGGCGGGGACAAGAAGAAGGCCGAGAAGGCGGCGAAGGAAGTCTCGAAGCTCCTCGCCAAGCCGGTCAAGGCACTGGCGACCGCTGTCAAGGACGCGGCCGACATCGCCATCTTCGGCCGGATGGTCGCCGACGACCACACCCTGACGCTGGAAGGCGCCGGACTGTTCAGCCACGCGCTGTCCACGCACGCTGCCGCGAATGAATTGGACTTTTTCACCGCGGTCGACGATTTGAAGGCAGACACCGAGGACACCAGCGCCGGAGCCGGCCACATGGGGCTGATCGAGTTCAACTCGGCTTGCTACTATCGCTACGTGGGAATCAATCTGGGGTTGCTGAAGGATCGTGACCATCTCGGGCATTTCGCGCCCGAAGAGCTGAAGGCCGTGCTGGCCGCCTTCATCCGCGCCGCGGTTCTGGCCGTCCCCAACGCCCGGAAGAACGGCATGTTTGGCTTCAATCCTCCCTCCTACGTACTCGGGCTCCGCCGCAGCGGCCAGCCGATCTCGCTTGTCAACGCCTTCGAGAAGCCCGTCTCCGCCGATGGCGAAGGCTACGCCAAGGTCTCCGAGACGGCGCTCAAAGCACACTGGGCACAGATCAAACAGCTCTACAGCCTTCAGGCGGCTGAAGCCGAGCTGCCGCCCGCGAACCTCGACGCGCTCGTCGAAAAACTCCTGGAGAATCTGGCATGAGCGATCCCGCCTATCTTGCTCTGTATTTCGACGCGCCGCTTCAGAGCTGGGGGTATGCGAGCAAGTTCGACCGTCGGACTTCGCTCGCGCATCCCACCCGCAGCGGCGTGATCGGCCTGCTCTGCGCCGCCTGCGGCATCGACCGCACCGATGTCGAGGGGCTCGCGCGCCTTGAGAACGGCCTCGATATGGACGTCTACGCCTACGTCTTGGGCAGTCGGCTTACCGACTACCATACCGTGGGCGGAGGATATGATCCGAAGACGGAGGCACAATTCATCTGCAGAAAGGGAGATGGAGAGGTTCGCCAAAAAAACGGGGAAAGCATCGCCACGCTGACCTATCGAGAGTACCTCGAAGACTCCCGCTTCGGCGTGGTTGTGAGCGGGGAGGCCGGTTTGATCCGCGAGTTGGGGCGGCATCTCGAAGATCCCGTCTGGGGCGTGTGGCTTGGCCGCAAGGCCTGCGTACCGGCCGCACGCCTCTACGAGGGCATCCATGCCGACGAGGATTCGGCGCTTCGCGCGCTGGAGGCCGCCGCAGGCGGACGCAAGCCCGTGCGGACCGTCAGGAACGCCGCTGCGTTCGACGAGGGCACAGACACGCTCATGGACCGGCCGCTGGACTTCACGCTCCACGCCCGCCGGTTCGCGCCCCGTCGCATCCGGGTGGAGTGACTCCGTGCCGGTCTTTGAAAAGCCTCCCCTCGAGACGCTTCCGCCCGCCCGCGAACGCTGGACACCACTTTACCTCGAACACGGACGGATCGAGGTGGATGACGCAAGCGTGAAGTGGATCGGTTCCGACCGGACCGTGTTGCGTCTGCCCGTGGCCTCGTTGAGCGTGCTGATGCTCGGTCCTGGCACGACCGTGACGCACGCCGCCATGAAGGCATGCGCGGATTCAGACACCCCGGTGTGCTGGGTTGGCGCCGACGGCCTTCGCTTCTACGCCTTCGGCGTGGCGCCGACGCACGACAACGAGCGTGCGAGGCGGCAGGCCGAAATCGCCGCCTCGCCCAAACGCAGGGACGAAGTGGCCCGGCGAATGTTTCTCAAGCGCTTCCCCGATGTGGATGTGGCCAACGTGGCCGTCAAGGAGCTACGCGGCATGGAGGGGCGGCGGGTGAAGGCTCTGTATGCCGAGATGGGGCGGAAATACGGCGTCTCGTGGAAGGGTCGAAACTACGACGCCAACAACTGGGACGTCTCGGACACGATCAACCGCGCCGTCTCCGCTGCCAACGCCGCGGTCTACGCGCTGACCACGTCCGTGGTCTGTTCCATGGGATACCTGCCCCAACTCGGCTTCATCCACACTGCCGGCACGTTGCCGTTTGTCTTCGACATCGCGGACATGTACAAGCCGGAGACCACGTTGCCCGCCGCCTTCGAGACCGTCAGCCTCGACCCCAAAGCCAAGGAGGAAGCCGTCGTGACGCGCCTCAAGTCGTTCATTGAATCGACGCATCTGCTTGCGCGGATGCCCAAAGACATCGAAAAGCTCTTGGAGGGGGCATGACCGTTATTATCGCCAATGATGCGCCGCCGTCGATCCGCGGATTGCTCAAGCGCTGGTTCATCGAGCCCAGACCCAATGTCTTCGTGGGTTCGGTCAACGCGCGGACACGCGCCAAAACGCTTGAGTACATCCGCCGCAATGGAGATGCCCTGGGGCTGATGGTGCTCTACGACGACGACAGCGCACAGGGTTTCGCCGTCGAGACCTCCGGCGAGCCGCGGCGGCGGCTGCACCGGCTCTGCGGGCTGCGCCTCATCGCCGAGTCTTGGGAGGAGGCTGGGGAGGGCTCTTCAGAATGCTGACGCAGTCGCTATGTTGCTTCAAGGGGCTGACGCCGGAGTCCGAGGAACGGCTTTGGGGCCGCGGGTGTCTGAGCTGGCGGCATCTCGGCTTCATGGCGGAGCGCGAGTTCTCGCCCCGCAAACGCGCTCTGTTGATCGAGCAATTGCCGGTCTTTGAAACGGCGCTGGAAGGCCGATGTGCTGACTTCTTCATTGGTCGACTGCCCTGCGGCCACCGCATGCGGATCCTTCCAGAATTCCGCGATGAGATCGCCTACTTGGACATTGAAACCGACGGGATGGGTAACGGCGCCGCCATCACCCTGATCGGCTTGTGGTGGCGGGGTGCGTTTCACACGTTTGTGAGGGGGCGGAACCTTGCCGATTTCATCAAGGTTTGGAGTCGGCTGGGCGTCGTGGCGACCTTCAATGGCGCGCGGTTCGATCTTCCCGTGATCATGCGGGAATTCGGCTTCACCACACGCCCGCCGCAGATCGATTTGATGGACGAGGCGCGGCACTGGGGCTTAGTCGGAGGGCTGAAGCAGATCGAGAGGCGGCTGGGGATCGCCAGGACGGAGGAAGAGAGCGGTTCCGGGATGGAGGCCGTCTTGCTTTGGGACGAGTACGTGCGGCACGGCGACGGGCGCGCGCTGGAGAAGCTCGTCGCGTACAACGCCCGCGACGTGCTGTCGCTGCCGCGACTCGCGCATCACGTGCTGAGCCAGTCTCTCCGGAACTACCCCGGGCCGCTCCCAGAGCAGTGACAGAATTCGAGCCGCTCTTTGACAATTGACATAGCACTATATGTCGGGGTATCGTACCCCCAATTGCACAAGATGTTGTAGT
>CAYVJM010000061.1:0-10654 GCA_964451695.1 uncultured Lentisphaerales bacterium
TCGAGGAGTCGTACAAGAAGTAGCGCGACGCAAGCTGGTCCGCGCAAAGCCCCCGCACGCCGGTGCGGGGGCTTTTTTGTCGTGGGTTCCGGATCAGAATCCGGCGGCTTTCGCGGCCTCTTCCCGGATCTTCCTCAGGCGGGGATCCTCGGCGGGGTCGTCTGCGACGCGCGGCGCCTGCCAGGCGGGTTCGCGGCCGGGCACGGCGATCTTCTCCGGCAGTTCGGAGCCGGTCGCGAGCTTCGTCGGCGCGACGGGCATGGCCGGGCCCGAGGCGTCCGAACTGGCGTTCGCCGCAGGGACGGCTTTTTTCGGGATTTCGTGGGCCGGGAGTCCGGGCGCGAGCGTGCCGAAGGCATAGTCGCAGATGCCCTGGTAGATGCCGCGCGCGAGCCGGTCGCGGCCTTCGACGCTGCCGAGGATCTTGCGATCCCGCGCCGAGGTGATGAAGCCGCATTCGACGAGAGCGGCCGGCATGCGCGCCTCGCGGAGCACGGCGAAGCGGGCGCGACGCAAGCCGCGGTCGGCGAGTCTCGAGGTCTTCAGCGCGCGGCGCTGGATGGCGAAACCGAGCTGCATATTGCGCACGTCGTTGCCGTTCCCGGCCTGGACGGTCCACGAAGGCGTGCCGGCGTACGTCGAACTCGTTCCAGCGGGTGGGAGGATGAACGTTTCAAGTCCGCAGGCACTCGTCTCGCCTTCGCCCGAGGCGTTGATGTGGATGCTCACGAAGATATCGGCCTTCCACTTCGCGGCCATCAGCGTGCGCTCCTCGAGGAGGCGCGGGAGGGTGTTGTCCTGGCGCGAGAGGCGCACGTCGAAGCCGGACTTCTGCAGATAGTCGGCCAGGCGCTTGGCGACATCCAGAACGATCTTGCTTTCGACCAGCTTGCGGTCCTGGGAAAGGGCGCCGGAATCGTCGCCGCCGTGGCCGGGGTCGATGAAGACGCGCACGGGGCGGTCGTCGACGAGGGGCTTGGCCGCGGCGTTGAGGAGCGGGCAGACCGTGTTCTTGTAGTCCACGGGCGAGGGCTTGCCCATGCGGGTCGCCAGGTCGAGGAGCGCGGGCTCGAGGAGGAAGACGGCCACCCCGTCGATCCGCGCGGTCTGGGATCCGTGGCGGAATTCGGTGGCCCAAGGCCGCGACTTGGGCGCCGGTTTCGCGGCGGGCGCGTGGGTGGCGGGGACGGCAGACGCGTGGGTGGCGGGGACGGCAGACGCGTGGGTGGAGGAGGCTGCAGGCGCGTTGGTCGTGACGGAGGCCGCCGCGGGGAACGCGTTGGTGGTGACGGAAGCCGCTGCGAGGGGCGCATTGGTGGAGGCGGAGGCCTCTGCGGAGGGCGCGTTGGTGGAGGCTTCTTCAGGGCAGGCGGCGAGGTCGGCGTCGGGCGTGGCGCAGCCGGCGAGGAAGAGGGTGGCGGAGGCGATGGCGAGAAGAGTGCGTGTCATGTCGGGCATGGTCAAATTCCGAGTTCGCCTTGCCTGGAAGCCGGGAACTCGAGCCCGACGGTGCGCCAGGCCAGCGGCGTGGCGACCCGGCCCTTTTGCGTGCGCTTCAGATAGCCTTCCTGGATCAGGTAGGGTTCGTAGACCTCCTCGATCGTGTCGGATTCCTCGCCGACGGAGACGGCGAGGGAGCCGAGGCCGACGGGGCCGCCGCCGAACTTCTCGATGATCGTCGAGAGGATGCGCTTGTCCATCTCGTCGAGACCGGCGGCGTCGATGTCGAGCATCGTGAGCGCCTTGTCGGCGACATCGCGGGTGATGTGGTTGCCGGCGCGGACCTGGGCGTAGTCGCGGACGCGGCGGAGGAGGTTGTTGGCGATGCGGGGCGTGCCGCGGGAGCGACGGGCGATTTCGAGGGAGCCGTCGCTGTCGACGCCGACGTCGAGGAGGGCGGCGGAGCGGCGGACGATGCGGTCGAGTTCATCGGCGGCGTAGTAGTCGAGGCGGGAGGCGATGCCGAAGCGGGAACGCAGAGGAGCGGAGATGAGGCCGGCGCGAGTCGTGGCGCCGACGAGGGTGAAGCGGGGCAGCTCGAGGCGGATCGAACGGGCGTTGGCGCCCTGGTCGATCATGATGTCGATGACGAAGTCCTCCATGGCGGAGTAGAGGTACTCCTCCACGGTGCGCTGCATGCGGTGGATCTCGTCGATGAAGAGGATGTCGCCGCGATTGAGCGAGGTGAGCAGCCCGGCGAGGTCGGCCGGCTTGTCGATGATGGGCCCGGAGGTGGCCTTGACCTGGACGCCCATGGCCTCGCCGAGGATGTAGCAGAGCGTGGTCTTGCCGAGACCGGGGGGGCCTGAGAGCAGGACATGGTCCAGAGGGTCGCCGCGCTGGCGGGCGGCTTCGACGCTGAGCAGGAGTCGTTCGCGGACCTTCTCCTGGCCGATGAAGTCGCCGAAGGACGACGGCCGCAGACGGTTGTCGAGCGAGGCATTGCGCTGGTTGAGTTCTTCGGTGGCGGGCTTTGTCATGGCAGGTGGCTGCGGGCGGCGCGAGGGCGGGGAGCATCGCCCTCGTCCGCGAAGGTGATGTGGCTGATGCAGCGGCGAAATTCCTCCTCGCCGCTGGTGAAGCGAACTTCGATGCGCACGAAGAAAACGGGCACGGCGCAGCGATCGATGCGCGTCATGCGCACGGCGTCCTTCTCGGTGGTGACAACGGCGTCGGCGCCGAGGGACTGGGCCTCGTTGACGATGTCGATGACCTCCTGCTGGGAGAAGCGGTGGTGGTCGGCGAAGCGATGGCGTTTGAGGATAACGGCGCCGAGCTCTTCAAGGGAGCGTTCGAAGCTCTGTGGCGAGGCGATGCCGGAGAGGGCGAGGACTTTCATGCCGCGGAGCCGTTCGAGGTCGTGGCGTTCGCGGGAGAAGGCGCTGACGAGAGCGCAGGGTTCGTGGTTGCACTCCATGATCCCCGCGTCCGGGTTGAGCTCGCGGATGCGACGACGCAGGGGGGCGGTGTCGCCGTGGCGCGCCTTGGTGATGCAGATGAACTTCGCCCGCGCGATATTGCCGGCCGGCTCGCGGAGGAAGCCGCGGGGAAGAACATTGCCGTTGCCGAATGGGTTGGTGCGATCGACGAGCACGAGATCGAGGCGGTGCAGGAGCTTCTGGTACTGGAAGCCGTCGTCGAGGAGCAGCGTGTCGCAGCCGAAGTGGCGCACGGCGTAGCGGCCACTCTTGACCCGGTCCTTGTCGACGAGGACCACGACGTCGGGCAGGTTGGTCGCGAGCATGTAAGGCTCGTCGCCGCTCATCTCGCTGTCGAGGAGCAGGCGGCGGCCGTCCGAAACGATGCGCGGCGGGGTGCGCGAGGAGCCGCCCTTGAAGAGGTCGGCGGCCTTGCGCAGCGCGGTCTTCTCCTTCTTGCGGTAGCCGCGGCTGAGGATGGCAACCTTGCGGCCTTCGCGGCTCAGCTCCCGGGCGAGTTTTTCGACCATGGGGGTCTTGCCCGTGCCGCCGACCGTGACGTTGCCGACGCTAATGACCTGGCAGCCGAGGGGGAATCGGCGCACAAGACCCGTCCGGTAGAGCCAGAGCCGGAGCTGAACGACGCCCCGATAGGCTCTGGAGAGGCGCTTGAGCATCCAGAGCATGAACTGGATCGGCCAGTCGTGGCCCTGGTCGTCGCCCTCGTACTGGATGATGGGCAGGACGAAGTTCTCCGTCGCCTCCAATGTCTTCCTCAAGCTCATGCCGCGCTGTTTTCCAAAAGTTCACACTATAGCCGAAACGGGCCGCGGAGACAAGACGCAAACGGGGTTTTCGCTTTTCCAACTCCTCGGGATTCTTGACTTCGGACGTTGGGTTATGGCATAGTTCCGGCCGGCAGAGCGCGTGGGTTCAGGCATCTGGATTCGGGTGCGCGCGGACGTGCCTGCCTCGACCATGCTCAAACCATTCAAATACCTCTTTTTCGCCTTCCTCGGGATTGGCCTGGCCATCGGGGTCGTCCAGCTCTTCTATCCGCTCGTCCAGAAACGGGGGCAGCTCATCGCCGATCGCGAGACGACCGTGGCCGACAACGAGCACCTGCGCAAGCGGATCGCCGAGTTCAAACAGCAGCAGAACGACTTCCAGAACGACCCCGAATACATCGAACTGGTCGCTCGGAAACAGGGCCTTGTCAAGCGCAACGAGGTGCTCTTCGACTTCTCGCACCTCTCGGGGAACTCGCCATGAACCTCGGCACCCAATACTACCGTCCACCGTTCCGCCGCGCTCCGCGAGCTGATCTCGGATGCGGAAGTCGCCGTGGCGCCGGATGGCGATGGAACGGCTTGCGTCGTCCAGGCGCCGGAGTGGCGTTTCGCCGTGCTCGCGGCGCCGGCTGCGAACGTCGGCTAGGCCTCCATGCCGTCGGACATCAGCTTCATGCCGAGGAGGAAAAGACCCAGTCCGCCGACGACTGCCTGCACCATCTGGACCGCTTCGATCGTCATCCTGGCTCCGGGGTTGGGCGCTTTATGCCGCTACGGGACTTCTAGACATGGAACTGCGAATGAGATGGTATAGCCTGCGTCGAATCGTCGTCGATCCGAAGTGGAGCGGTTATGACACGCCTGTCGCGTAGCCGCACCTCGAATGATCGAGGGAAACAAGTTTCTAGTTTCTAGTTTCCAGTTTCTAGTAGGTGGACGTCCAGCCCATCCGACGGGCCTTGAGCATCATGCCGGGGAGCGCCACGACTCCGATCCGACTGGTGACCGGAACGGTCGCGGCGAGCAGCGCACCCTGGGGAACGGGCGCCGGCTCGGCTTCGGCGGGCTGCTTGGGCAGCACGAGGCTGAAGATGGCGGTCAGGCCGAGGCAGGCGAAGATGAAGCCGAGGGACGCCCCAGTCGAGATTTCGAGGTTCGCGCCGCCGAGGAACCGCTCGTCGAGGCCGTATTCATGGCTGGCGTGGAACAGCAGCTTCACGCCGATGAAGCTCAGGAGGAAGAAGAGGCCGACAGGAAGGAAGCGCAGGTTCTCGACCAAGTGCTCGAGGAGGAAGAAGAGCTGGCGCAAACCCATCAGGGCGAAGACGCTGGCCGCGAAGACAATGTAGGGGTTGCTGGTGAGGCCGAAGATCGCGGGGATCGAGTCGAGCGCGAAGATCAGATCCGTGCCGCCGAGCGTGGCGCAGGTGAAGAACACGAGCGTGGCCATGAGCTTGCCCTCGCGGCGGACCCAAAGCGCATTGCCCTCCCACGTGTTCGTGCAGCCGAGGCGCCGCTTGAGCCAGAGCACGAACCGCCCGTCCTCGCCAGCATGCTCGTCCTCGCCCTCGTCCTTGGCGCGGTATTCGCGCAGGACGCCGATGGCCGTGTGGATCAGATAGGCGCCGAAGATGAAGAAGACCCAGGCCAGGTGCTCGATGACGACGGTGCCCATCGCGATGAAAATGCCGCGCAGCACCAGGGCGAGCACGATGCCGATCATCAGGGTGAACTGCTGGAGTTCGCGCGGCACCTTGTGCTTCGTCATGATGAGCAGGAAGATGAACAGGTTGTCCAGCGAGAGACTGTACTCCGTCACCCACGCCGCAACGAACTCCTGGGCGTGGGAGAAGCCGTACTTCAGCCAGATCATCGCCCCGAACGCCACGGCCAGCGACACGTAGAAGGCCACGAAGCCGATGCACTCATTTCTGCCGGGGATGTGCGGGCGGTGCTTGACGAGCATGCCGTCGAAGACCAGGACGCCGCAGAGGGCCGCCACCGTCACAACCCACATCAGGGGAGAAACCACCATCGCCTGCGTTGACGCTAACATGGAATCAACTCCTTCATGTCCTCCGGCGGACGCGCCGCCGGGATACCGTTGGCGGCGCGTTCCTGGCCGGCGCCGCAGCGGCCCGCGCCGCTACTTCCCGGCCTTCTCGTCGACGTCGAATTTTTTCAGGATCAGCACGAAGACGTAGAGCAGGCAGAGTACGCCCATCACGCTCACAAAGGCCGTCAGGCCGACCTTGATGCCATCGTTCAGCAATTGCATGTTGTTCATGAAAACCTCCTCAGCCTCCCAGCATGTGCAGCAGCATGGCCCCGGCGATCACGGAGCCGACCTGACCGGCGACGTTCGCCCCGGCCGCCTGCATGATCAGCACGTTGTACGGATCCTCCTCCAGCGCCAGCTTCTGGACGATGCGCGAGGACATCGGGAAGGCCGAGATGCCGCAGGCACCGATCATCGGATTGACTTTGCGCTTGAGGAAGAGGTTCGCGAACTTCGCCGCCAAGACGCCGCCCGCCGTATCGAAGATGAACGCCAGCAGGCCGATGCCCATGATGAAGGCCGTTTCGACGGTCAGGAACTCCTTGGCGCCCATCGTGCCGCCGATCGTGATGCCCAGCATGAGCGTAACGAGGTTCGAAAGCTCGTTCTGCGCCGAGTTGGAGAGCCGCTCCAGAACGCCGCACTCGCGAACTAGATTGCCGAACATCAGCGAACCGATCAACGCCGTGCTCTCCGGCGAGATGATGCCCGCGAGGATCGTCACCACGATTGGAAAGAGGATGCGCACGCGACGCGACACGGAGGTTTTCGCCGCCGGGGGCATCCGGATGCGCCGCTCCTGCTTCGAGGTCAGCAGGCGGATGACCGGCGGCTGGATGATCGGCACGAGCGCCATGTAGGAGTACGCCGCCACCGTGATCGGGGCGATGTACTTGGGCGCGAAGATCTTGCCGACGTAGATCGAGGTCGGGCCGTCCGCGGCGCCGATGATGCCGATGGCGGCCGCCTCCTTCAGCGAGAACAGCTCCGGCTGGATGAAGTTGGCGCAGAGCGCGAGCAGCATCGCCACGAAGATGCCGAGCTGCGCCGCGCCGCCGAAGAAGATCGTCACCGGCTGCGTCAGCAGCGGGCTGAAGTCGATCATCGCCCCCACGCCGATGAAGATCAGGATCGGAAACAGCTCGTTCTCGATGCCGAAACTGTAGAGCGCGGACAGGAAGCCTGTCGGCGCCACGGCCGCCGAGGCGGGGATGTTCGCCAGGATCGCGCCGAATCCGATCGGAAGCAAGAGCATCGGCTCGTACTGCTTCTTGATCGCCAGCCAAATCATGACGGAACCGATGACCATCATGACGATCTGGGGCAGGTTGAGACTCGTGATACCGGTCAACAGGGGGTGGACTGCGAGCATGGAGTGCCTCTTTCGCGCTTTGGCGCCAGACGTGAATTGAATGAAACGGCGGCGCAGTTTAGCATCCGAGCCGCAGAAACGTCAATAGGATTTTTTAACAGACGTTTTGACGATCTGGACGGCGACGCTGTCGCAGGCCGCGAGGGCGCCCGGCTTGTCGAGGGTGACGACGGCCTCCAGAACACCTGGAACGGCCACGACCGCGTCCGCGACAGTGGCGGCGAGCGTCTCGACGAGCAGGAAGGAAGTCCCGGTGGCGGCCGCAAGCGCGGCCGCCTCGATCCCGCGGTAGTCCACGACCGCGCGAAGATCGTCGGCCGCCGGTTCTGCGGGCGCCGCGCATACGGCCGCGATTTCGAGGACGACCCTCCGGGGAGCGAGGCGCTCCTCCGGCAGGACTCCGACGACGACGTCTAGCGCGAGACCTCGCAGGAAGATCTTGTACGTCAACGTTTTATCGATGCGTCTGGACCCGCCGCGGCGCGGTGCGGACGCATGTTTTTCTCCCTTGATTCTCATCGGCGGACATGGTATAATATTAAGCTTACATGTTGACAATTTTGAACAATGAGCCGGTATCTTAGCACGACGGGAGTGGCGATGACAACGAGATTTTCCAGAAAGAGAAAGGGCTTCACGCTGATGGAGCTGCTGGTGGTCATGGCGATTCTGGGAATCATCATGGCGATGATCGTCCCGAAGGCGGGGAACCTGATCGCGAGCTCGCGGGAAAACAAGTGCCGCAACAACCTTCGCCAGCTCCAGGCCGCGGTGATGAGCTACATGAACGACAATGGCGGGAACCTCCCCTACGCGATGTCGTACGAAGTCCGTCTTCCCTCGATGGACAAGGAGCACGACTGGGTTTACTACGAGCGGCGAGCCTGGATCGCCTGGAGCCCCGACAAGAAGCCGGACAACGGAACCATCGACAAGCTGAACCGGCTCTGGTCGGGAGACGGCCAGTACGAGCAGCACGAACCCGCCCTGTGGCACGATCTCGGGTTTGGCGATCTGGCCAAGTTCGGCGTGGAGAACGGAACGCTCTTCGGCTACATGAACAACTCCCTCGAGCACTACGTCTGCCCGGTCGTCCGCGCGGCGTTTTCGGGAGCGGATGTCTGGCGCACCTACGCGATGAACCCGTTCTTCCATGGCCCCGGCTCCCGATCGTGGGATCCGCGCGTCGCCACCCGCATCGGCACCTCGGAGGGGTACAAGGGACGTACGCCAGAAGCCTCGAAGCTCCTGCTCTTCATCGAGACCCTGCCCAACATGGAGGAAGAGCCCTACCAGCGCAACTTCGACCCGGATGACGCCGCTTCGGACGACCCGATCATCGGCGGCGACTGCTGCATCACGCCCAAGGACGCCGACGACAGCGACGACGCGCCCCCGGCGGGCAACCCGGAAGACACCCGACAATATCCTTGGCTGCACAAGGTGCCGAAAGGGTCGTTCACGACGCCGGACGCCACCTCCGGCTACGTCGCGATGGCGGTCTTCTTCGACGGCCACATCGAAAAAATCGCCAACAGCGCAATCAATCCCGTCTGGGCCTACAACCGCGGCCTCGACCCCGCCGGCAAGCTGACCGGGAAATAGCCAGCCCCAGAGTCCACCCCCTTCCACGCCCCCTTTCCATCCGCCCCCTTTCCATCCGCACCCCAGGAGCTTGTACGAACCATGTCCAAGGCCACGAAGAAGCCGTCCCACTCCCCCGCTCCCGCGAAGAAGACCCCGCCCGCCAAATCCCCCGCCCCCGCCTTGAAGTCCGCCAAAGCCGAGTCCAAGTCGGCCAGACCCGCCGCGAAGAAAGCCCCCGCCGCCCCGGCGAAGGCGAAACCCGCCGCCCCGGCGAAGGCCAAGCCCGCCGTGAAGAAAGCGACCGCCGCGCCGGCGAAAGCCAAGCCCGCCCCGGCTCCGAAGAAGACGACGAAACCGGAGCCTTCCAAGACTGGCAAGGCGGGCGGCGCCGCCGCGCCCAAGCCGAAAGGAAAGGCCCGCGAGGAGGATCTGAACGACATCGTCGAGGCCATCCTCGACGACGAGGGCACGTCCGGCGTCCCGGATCCCGAGTGGGAGTCGAGCGGGGAGTTCGCCAACAAGGACGAGCCCGCCGAACCCTCGCCCGAAGACCTCCAGATCAGCGAAAAGGAAATCGAGACCGAACTCGCCCAGCTCAACGTCGAGGAACTCGTCAAGACCGTCAGCGAAAGCGCCCGCCAGGACGAGGATGAAGAGGACGTCCTGTTCGACGACATCATGCCGACGGTGGACGACGACGTCGCCGACGAACTGACGTACTCGCCGGACGGAAGCAACTACGACCCCTACTCCTTCGAACTGCCCGAACAGGCCCGGATCGACCCCGACGTCTCGGCCGCCCGCCTCCACCGGGAGGAGCACTCGGAGAAGCTCCGCGAGCTGGTCAAGGTCGCCGAGAGCAAGGGATTCATCACGCACGAGGACGTCAACGAGATCCTCCCGCCCTCCGTGCTCAAGGACACGGACATCGAAACCTACCTCGCGGAGCTCAGCTCGCTGGGCATCGACGTCATCGACGAGACCCAGGTCGAGGCCTACAAGGCCGAGCTGGAGCCCCAGGAGGTCGAGTCGCGGGCGTCGAAGATGGACTTCTTCGACGATCCAATCCGAATGTATCTCCACCAGATGGGCCAGGTGCCGCTGCTGACGCGCGACCAGGAGGTTGACATCTGCATGCGGATCGAGAAGTCCGAGAAGACGGTCCGCGAGATCTTCAACCGCTTCGGCTTCGCCCCGCGGATGTACAAGGAGCTGATCGCCAAGGTCGAGAGCGGCGACGAGCGCTTCGACCGCGTCGTCACGGACAAGTACGTCGACAGCCGGGAGGCCTACATGGAGCAGCTCCCGCGCCTGAAGGCGGAGCTGGACAAGCAGCAGACCCGCCTCGAGCGCCAGGCCCGTCTCGTCGCCGAGCCGGCCCTCAAGCCGGCCGAGCAGGCCCGCCGGATGAAGCAGATGGAGAAGTACCGCGACGACCTGCGCAACCTCTCGATGGAATTCAACTTCAAGCAGAAGATGGTCGAAAACCTCGCCCTCCAGGCCGAGGAGTCCGTCTTCAAGAAGTACCGCTGGCTCAACGGCGAAGTCAACCGCCTGCTGAAGCAGCGCAAGAGCAAGGGCCGCGACAAGCAGATCGACGACGCCCGCCGCGAGATGGACCGCATCGCCGAGGAGTTCTCGATGCCCCGCGAGCAGTTCATGGAGGAGTTCGAACGCCTCCGCAAGGCGCTCCGCGAAGGCCAGACCGCCCGCACCGAAATGGTCGAGGCCAACCTGCGACTCGTCATCTCCATCGTCAAGAAGTACATGAACCGCGGTCTCTCCTTCCTCGACCTCATTCAGGAAGGCAACACCGGGCTCATGAAGGCGGTCGAGAAGTTCGAGTACCGCCGCGGCTACAAGTTTTCGACGTACGCCACCTGGTGGATCCGCCAGGCGGCCACCCGGGCCATCGCCGACCAGGCCC
>CAYVJM010000062.1:0-10641 GCA_964451695.1 uncultured Lentisphaerales bacterium
TCTGGATGCCGTCGTGGAGCTGGAGCGCGCGCGACGTGCGGAAGCGCAGCCAGCGCGGTCCGTCGGGGCGGGACGCCACGGCGTCCACTTCGCCGATGCGTGCGCCGCGGTGGCCGGTGGCCTCCGGGTCGATCACGCCGGCGTGCTGGGTCGTGGCGGAGTGCAGACGCGTCCACTTGCGGCTGAAGATGGTCTGAAGGTCTTCCTCCGCGGCGCGGACCTCGTGTTCGGAGCGGAAGGCGCCGTCGAGGATGCGGCGGTAGTAGTCCGTGACGGCGGCGACGTAGAGCGGGGACTTCATGCGCCCTTCGATCTTGAGGCAGGCGACGCCCATCGCGGCGAGGTCGCGTGCGGTTTCTCCGAGGGCGAGATCCTTCATCGAGAAGGCGAGGCCGCCGCCGGAATCGGCGTCGGCCGGGGCGTAGCGGTCGCGGCAGGGGTAGGCGCAGCGGCCGCGGTTGCCGCTGCGGCCATTGCGCATCGCGGACATCAGACAGAGGCCGCTGTAGCTGTAGCAGAGGGCGCCGTGGATGAAAACCTCGACGGGGACGCCTGCGGCGGCGATGGCGCGGATTTCGTCGAACGTCAGCTCGCGCGAGAGCGTGATCTGGCTGAAGCCCCAGCGCCGGGCGGCGAGGGCGCCTTCGAGGTTGTGGATCGCCATCTGGGTGCTGGCGTGCAGCGGGAGATCGGGGGCGATGGCGCGGGCGAGGCGGGCCACGCCGAGGTCCTGGACGATGAGGGCGTCGGCGCCGCATTCGGCTGCGGTGCAGATGGCGTCGGCGAAGGCGGGGATCTCGGCTTCGGCCATCAGTGTGTTGAGCGTGACGAAGACCTCGCCCCGGCGCGGCCGGGCGTGGGCGTGGCTGGCCAGCTCCCGCAGCTCGTCGGGGGAGAAGTTGACGGCTTCGGCGCGGGCGGAGAAATCGCGCAGCCCGCAGTAGACGGCGTCGGCGCCGTATCGGAAGGCGGCGTAGCCGGCTTCGGGACCGCCTGCCGGCGCGAGGAGCTTTGCGGACTGGGTTTTCATGGGCGGGCAATGGTAGCACAGCCGGCCCGTCCGGGCAACGGCTAGAGGAAGTCCCCGAAGGCGATCAGCAGGGGGTGGTCCGCGACGGGCAGGTTGAGGAGCGTGTAGCATCCGTGGCCCTCGTCGCGCACGCGCGACGCCGGGATGTCGTAGACGGTGCCGTTGAGCAGGTCGACGAGGCGCGGAACGCCTCGGACGCCCGCCACCTGCCACGACGCGGTGCCTTCGAAGGTCGTGGTGAGCAGGGGAGCGGGCTTCCAGAAGACGAAGGCGCTGGAGCCGTTCGGTTTTTGGAAGCCTCCGGTGATCAGGTTCCAGGGGCTTTCGTCTTGATGAATGCGTGGCGAGGGACCGGGCCGGCCGATGATCGGGAGATCGACGACGTCGACCTGTTCGCGGAAGACGGACGCCACGTTCTGGAGGGCGTAGTAGGCGAGCTTGGGGGTGTATTCGCCGGTGGATCGGCCGTTTTCATCGAAGTCCGCGCCTAGGACGCCGAAGTAGCCGTAGTCGAGGTAGCTGGCCTTTTCGCCGACGGTGCCGTTGAGGGCTTCGATCATGTCCATGCAGGAGAAGTAGGAGAGGAACTCGACCTCGCAGAGGAGGTCGGCCAGCGTGTGGCGGAGAAGCTGCTTGGCCTGGCGCAGCGGCGTCCAGGCCAGGCCGCGGAGCGCCCCGGCGCCGTCGCTGCGCGACTGGGAGCCGGACTCGCCCTGGATGATCCGCATGGCGGGATTGTGGGCGTGGCAGAAGGCGCGCAGGACGCGGACGCGTTCGAAGCAATGCGTCTCGTCCTCGGTGTATTCGTGGTAGGACAGCGCGTCGGCGCGCGCGAGCGCTCCGGTCGCGGCGACGGCGGAGAGCCAGGCCATGTCCGGGAGGCAGACGGCGCCGGCGACGATCTTGGCTTCGGGGTCTCCTTCGCGGATGGCGTCTGCGGTGGCGATGAGAAACTCCCCGTATTCGCGGCCGTTGGGACCGTGCTTCCAGCACCAGACGCCGTCGGGTTCGTTCCAGACCTCGTACCAGCCGATGCGGCCGCGGTAGCGGGCGGCGACGGCCGCGACGTAGTTCCGCCACGCCTGGCGCTGCTCGGCCGTCTTGATCGGCGGGCAGCCGACCGCCCCGAAGACGCGGGCGGCGTTTTCGTCGTAGAGCCCGTTGCCGTAGCAGAGGCAGAGCCAGGGCCGGAGGTTGCGGGCGAGAAGGTTGTCGACGATGGCGTCGAGCCATGCGAAGTCATAGCGTCCGGGTTCCTGCTCGGTGCGGGCCCAGCCGGACTGGATGCGGATCCATTTCACGCCGCATTCCGCAACGCGGTCGTAGGCCTTTTCGGGGTCGAAGACGTCGCGGTCGAGTTTTTCGAAGCCGAGTCCGATTTTCGATTCGGCGATTTCCAGGGCGTGGGAGGGTTTGATACGACCGGATTTGATCAAGGTGTCCATGTCGGGTCTCCTGTAGGCAGAGCGGGTGTTGTCGTCGAGGATGGGGGGGGGGGAGGACCGTTTCGCAGCCGCGTCGATGGGGCATGTCGCAGGTAGGTTACCCTATTTGCCCCTGTTGGCGCCAGTGCGGATTTCGGCCACCTTCGGCCTTCGGCTCCGCGGCAGGGCGTTCTGCTTTACTTTGGCGGGTGCAATTGGTAAAATCTTCGCGAAACTTGTTTAGTCAGGAGGGTGATGGAATGGGCGGTCAACAAGCTGCAGCCGTCGGTGTGAAGGCGACTCGAGGTCAGTCGGAGCGAGTCGGGGTCGCGTTTGGGCGGCTTCACTATCTCGTGGCGCTGGGCGTTTCGGTCGTGGCGTTGGTCGTGTATTTGACGACGCTGGCCGCCGGCGTGCTGCCCGGGGAACCCGCCCAGACGTTGTTGGGCTTGTCGGGCGCGGAGGCGAATCTCGTGGCGCGGCACGTCGTCTGGCGCAAGCTGATCGGCTTGGCGGTTGCGGCGGGGGGCGCCCGTTTCGTGCTCGCGGTCAATGCGTTGTGCGCGGTGGTCGCCGCGCTGGCGGCGGGGATGATGTACCTGGTGGCGGCGGCGTTGACGGGGCTGATGCTGGATCGCGAGCATCTCCGGGCGGCCCAGGGCGAGCGGGCGGGCCGTGACGTGGCGGCGATGATGGGGCTTGCCGGCGTCTTCGCGGCGGCGACGCTGGCGTTCAGCGCGCCGTACTGGGTGGCGGCGACGCAGCCCTACATCCACGCCTTCTACCTGCTCTGGCTGCTGGGTTCGATCTTCCTGGCGCTTCGCTTCGCGGCCACGATGCGGATGCCCTGGCTTTGGGGGTTCTGCCTGCTGCATGGCGCGGGCATGGGGCAGACATCCTGCTTCGTGGCGTTTGCGCCGTTGCTCTATCTCTTCGTCCTGTTCAACCTCTGGAGCGCCGACCGTCTGTCCGCGCGCGTGTTCTGGCGGATCGTGCTGCTCACGCTGCTGGGCGGATCGCTGCTTCTGCTCAACGCCTGGGAGTTCTACGGCAGTCCCGGCTACGAGCTGGTGGGGCTGAACGGGTACGTCGGCGTTGTCAAGCGATTGGGGCGCGACATCCTCGCCGGGATCTTCGGGAGCATTCCGAAGGTCTACTGGATGATTCTGCTGGGCATGACCGTGGCGCCGTGCCTGGCGATCCTGCTGACGGGCCGGCGCGCGCTCAACGGCGAGCGCGACTGGAGCTTCTACGCCCTGCACGTCGTCGTGCTCGTCGTGACGGTGCTGGTGATTCTGGACACGCGCGTCTCCCCTTGGCAGATCTACCGCCGTGACTCCCTGCAGATCGTCCCGTACGCGATGATGTCGCTGACCTTCGGCTACATCATGGCCTATCTCTATGCCCAGACGCTGCTGCTCGTTCCGCGCGAATCGGACGGCCGGGCCTGGCGCCTGCCCCAGGCGCTCCGGTACGGCGCCGTGCTCCTGGCGACCGCGCTGACCGTCTACGCGTTCTCGGCGAACCGGCGGGATGCCGACCACAAGCGGATGCAGTTCGTCTGGCTCTACGCCGACTACCTGCTGGACAATCTCGAGGGACGCACCTGGCTGCTGACGAACGGCGTGCTCGACGACATGGTGCTCGTGCGGGCCCGCGAGCGGGGCGTCGAGGTCAACATGCTCAACCTCTCCCAGGCGAACAACCGCCTGGCCATGCGGCGCATCAAGGCGAAGCTCGACAGCGTGAGGTTGCGCAACTCGGCGGATGTCGGTCTCTTTCCGCTCGTCCAGGAGTGGATCACGAGCGAGAAGGACGTTGCGTCCCGGCTCGGGCTCTGCCTCTACCCGGACCTCTGGAACTTCGGCGACTACGAGGTGTACCCGCACGGTCTTGCCTTCTTCGGCGCGGATCCCCTGCAGATGGCGGAGGTGGCCAAGCGCGATCTCGTGGGCACCTACTTCGCGATGATGGAGGCGTTCGCGCCGGCGCTGGAGGCGATCGACGAACGGGATTCGGACCGCTGCCGCTTCTACCGCCAGCTTGTCAAGGGGCAGGTCAGCTTCGTCGGCAACAATCTCGGCTTCCTGCTCGAGACGCTCGGGCGCAAGGAGGAGTCGTTCTCGATCTACAGCCGCGTCCACGCCTTCGACCCGGACAACGTGAGCGCGCTGCTCAATTTCGCGACGATGATCCAGAGCGGAATGCATCCGGAGCTCAAGGACCGGGCGATGGCGGATCTCGAGGCGTTCCAGCGCAAGCTGACGACGCCGCTGGAGATCTGGTCGCTCTCGCGCACGTTCGGCTACGTCAGCTCGCCGGAGGCCTTTGCGAAGCTGGGGTGGACGTGGGCGATGTCGGGCCAGTCCAACCTCGCGCTGAAGTCCCTGACCCGCGCCCTCAAGGAGCTGCAGCCGGAGAACCGGGGCAAGCTTCGCTCCGTCATGGCCGACGTCTACATGCAGAGCAACGACCGCATCGCCGGCGAGCGCGTCTACCAGGAGATCCTGGCCGAGGACCCTGGCGACCACGCCGCGCTGATCGGCCTCGTGCGCATCAACGTGATGAACGGGAACGCCGCCAAGGCGCAGGAATACCTGAACAAGGCTCGCGAGGCCGGCGTTCCGCGCCAGCGGCTGCTCTACGAGGCCGTCGGCCTCGAGCTGGCCGCCGGCGACGTCGCCCGCGCCCGTGTCATCGCCCAGGAGCTCGTCGACCTCGACCCCAACAACCCCGAGGCGCACGTCGTGATGAGCGCCATCACCTCGCAGCTCTATCTCGACGCCAAGACCCCGGAGGAGACCGACTCGGCCCTGAAGAGTCTGAAGGCGGCCGTGGCGGAGCTGGAGCGCATCGCCGGCAAGGAGGACTTCCGTGCGCTCTTCGTCAAGGGTCGCATGCATCTGATCACGCGCAACTATGCGGAATCCCGCGAGGCCTTCAAGGAGGCGCTCAAGCATGCGCCGAATCCGAACATCGTGCCGATTCTCGACGGCATCCTCGCCGCGGATCACGCGCTTGTGGACAAGGAGGGGGCGATGAAGACTTCGCGCGAGATCCTCCACCGCGATCCGCGGCACGGCTTCGCCAACTACATCATGGGCTCGCTGGCTCTCGAGCGCGAGGACTACGCCTCGGCCGAGGACTATCTCATGCGCGCCGGCGAAGTCTCCCCCGATTCGATCCTCGTGCTCAACGACCTCGCCGTCGCCAAGCTCAGGCTGGGCAAGCTGGACGAGGCCGAGCGGCTCATTCGAAAGTCCTTCCAGACGGACGACCAGATCTACGCCGCGTGGGACACGCTGGGCGAGATCCTCATGGCGCGCGGAAATGCGGACGGCGCGGCCGAAGCCTTCCAGACCGCGTTGAAGCTCAACGACAAGGATCTGCGCGTCCATCTCCACGTCGCGCAGATCCACTTCCGTCGCGGCGAGCTGGATAAGAGTCGCGAGATCGTCCGCAAGTTGGCGGCCGGCGCCGACGTTTTCACGGGCGACGACCTCCGGCAGTACGAGGAGCTGTCCCAGGCGTTGCTTGGGCGAGTCGTGCGCTAGGAGGGGCTGAAGCCATGGCGGAGGAGGGGAGAGACGCGCCGGGTGTTCCAGGATGCCGTCGAGCAACCGGCGCGGGCCATTCCGCCGGGATCATCGGCTTCTTCGATTCCGGCATCGGCGGCTACTCCGTCGTCCGCGAGTTTATGCGCCTGCGCCCCGCCGCCGAAGTCTACTACGTCGCCGACTGGGAGCACTGCCCGTACGGCGGCAAGCCCGAGGCCGAGGTGCGCGAGCGCGCGCACGCGCTCACGCGCCTGCTTCTGGAGCAAGGGTGCCAGGTCGTCGTCGTGGCGTGCAACACGGCGACGGCGGTGGCGATCGATTCGCTACGCGCCGCCTTCGACGTGCCGTTCGTGGGGATGGAGCCGGCGGTGAAGCCGGCGGTGCTGCATTCGAAGCGCGGGGTGGTCGGCATTCTGGCCACGGAAAGCACGTTCCACGGCCGACTCTTCCGCGAGACGTCCGCCCGGTTCGCCGGCCGGGCGCGCATCGTCACGGCCGTGGGGCGTGGGTTCGTCGAGCTCGTGGAGGCCGGCGACGTCGATTCGCCGCATGCCGAGGCGGTCGTGGCGGAGGCCGTCCGACCGCTGCTTGCCGCAGGTGCCGACCACCTCGTTTTGGGCTGCACCCACTATCCGTTTCTCAAGGCCGCGATTCGGAAGGCCGCCGGTCCGGACGTCGAAATCGTCGACCCCTCGCTGCCCGTCGCGCTGCGCGCGGCGGAGCTGCTGGACCGGGCCGCCAGTTCGTTGGGATGACACGCCATGCATGCTGATCAAGCGAAGAGGGAACCGGTCGTCTGGCCGTTCGCGCGGGTCTGGATCTCCGCGTTGCTTCTGACCTTGCTTTTCAGCTCGCTCAACGTCGGCTGGGTGCTCGACGATGCCGCCAGCTCCCGCCGGGCCGACTTGGCCTCCGACGCCTCTCGCGTCGCGTTCTCCTTGCGCAAGAGCTTTCTCATGTCGCTTGACGGCACGCCTGCCGAGCGCGATCGCCCCGAGTTCGGGCAGATCCACCGGCAACTCACGTCGGTGGCGCGCATCTACTCCCACTGGGACGGGTGTTATCTGCTCATGCGCCGCCCCGATGGAACGGTCTACTTCCTCGACAACATCGACCTCATGAACGGTCGCGCCATCGTGCAGCACGGGCAGTCCTACCTGGACTGTCCGCCCGAAGTGGCCGCGGTTTTCGACACGGGCCGCGCCGCCGTGGCCGGCCCCTACCGGAATGCGTTCGGCAGTTGGATCACCGCCGCCAGCCCCGTTCTCGACCCCGTCTCCGGCCAGGTCCTGGCCGTCTTCGGCGTGGACATCTCCCGGCGGGAGATGCAACGGCACATGCTGCGCGCCTCCCTCTGCTCCGTCTCCTTCTCGTTTGCCATCGCCGCCGTGCTGGTGTTCTGGCGCTGGCGATCCAGGGCCCGGAGTCGGCGCGGGGAGGCGCTGGGGCGCCTGGACGTCGCCGCCATATTGCTGGTCGGCATGCTCGTCGCCGTCATGCTCTTCCTCTCCTATCGCAAGGTCGAGGCCGCCCGGCTGAAAACCGAGTTCGAGCTGCTGGCCAGCCAGAAGTCTCGCTCGGTCGTCAACGCCATCCAGACGATCCGCACCAAAGAAATGGGGGCGCTGGGCCTCGTGGTCCAGACCCAGGAGGGCTTCAATCCAGGGGCCTTCGGCCTGCTCGCGGACCAGTTCCTGACCACGCCCGCCATGACCGCCTGGGGCTGGGCGCCCGAGGTGGCCGAATCCGAGCGCGCGGAATTCGAGGTGGCCGCCTCTCGGTTCCTGGGCCAGCCGTTCGCCCTGACCGAGTCCGCCGGCGCCCTTCCGGCACCCGAAGGCGTCGCCGGGCGCCTCCTCCATCCCATCCTCGTCATGCGTCCCGAGTCGGGGCTTCGCGCGTTGGGCGCCCGGGAACCCGGACTCGACATCTCCGATCGATTTCGCTTCGCCGGGGGGCTCCAGCCCTACTTCGAGGCCGGGCGGCCGACCGCCACACCGCTGCTGCCCGCCATGGCCGACGCGGGCGTCGGCCCCCACAAGCTCGTCTTCCTCAAGATCCCGTCCGCCACGCGGCCTTCCGGTGCCAAGGGCGTCGTCGTCGGCATCTTCGAGCCCCAGCGCCTCTTCGACATCGCGCTCAACGCCACGCCCGACCGCAACCACCTGATCCGGATGCACCTCTTCGAAATCTCGGGGACCAGGGGCGAGACGACCGTGCTCGCCTCCCACCCCGCCGCCGATGTGCCCGCCCCCGAGCACTCCGCCATCCTGGATCGCGTCGCCCGGCATCGGCTGGACATCGTGCAGCCCTGCGCGGGATTCGGCAGCCTCTACTACGTCTGCATCCATCCCGAGCCCGCCTTCTTCGCGCAGTACCGCTCCCGCGGCGCCTGGCTGGTCCTCGGCCTCGGCGCCGCCATCACGCTGCTTGCCGCCGCCCTCGTCCACGTCCTCGGCCGCCGCCACGACGCCATGCTCGCCCTTGTCGAAGAGCGTACCGACTCGCTCACGAAGTCCGTCGCCCGTTACGAGCGCATGGCGCTCAACAGCCGGACGATCTCCATGACGGTCACGGCCGACGGCGTCGTCAAAGAGGTCAGCGCGTCGATCCGGGACGTCTTGGGGTTTTCTCCCGAGGCGGCGGAGCAGATGCGTTTCCAGGCGTTGCTGCCTTCCGAAGGGGAGGGGATCGTGGTGATGGACAAAGTGCTCCCGCCAATGGGCGTCTCTTGGTCCAAGCGTCACGCCCTGGTCGGCAAGGATGGCCGGACGCGCTGGTTCGCGAGCAGTTTCCATTTCGGGCGAAGCGCCGCGGGCGGCGAGGCGTGCTGGGAGGTGACGAGCACCGACGTGACGGAAGCCTACGAGGCCGAGCGGGAGCTGGTGACGCGGGAGCGCAAGTATCGGTCCCTCGTCGAGGATCTGGGCGATGTCGTGGTCGAACTGGATGCCGAGACGTTGCGCTTCACATACGTAAGTCCGGCCATCACGCGGCTGGGCCACGGGCTTGCCCCGGCGGATCTTGTCGGTCGCGTTCTCGGCGAGACCGGCGTGTTCCAGAATCCGGAGGCGATTGTGCAGGGCGTCCGGGACGCGGTCGCTGGAACGGCGCGGCTGCTTGACGCCGTCGTCGCCGGCAACGGAAGCCGTGATCTCGACGTGGAAATCACGCTGCGGCACTTCCACGACCGCTCGAGCGGCCGTGGCATGGTCGGGGCGATCCTTCGCGACGTCTCCTTCAAGAAGAAGCGCGAGAAGTACCAGCGCCTCGCGATGACCGCGATGCAGATTCTGGCCGGGCCAGAGGACTTCAACGTGCTCCTCGGCCGACTCGTGGACGTCGTCCGGCGCGAGACGGGCGTCGACGAAGCGGGCATCCGCATGGGCGATGGACGGGACTTCCCCTTCGTCGCGTCGGCAAGGCGAGCCGCCGACGGAGCCGAGCCCGATCCCTCCGCCGCGCACGGCGTGGCGGAAGGCTGGGCGGCCAACCATCCCACCTGCGGCTGCCTGTGCGGCTTCGTGATCCAGACCGCCCTCCCCGAGGGATGGCGGCGCACGGCGTACGGGACGGCGTGGACGAACGACCTCGACGCGGACGTCGCATCGGGACGCTTGAATCCCGTCGGCTTCTCCTGTTGCAACGGGCGCTTCGCCTCGATCGTCTTCGCGCCCATCCGCGCCAGCGGCGAGACCGTCGGTTTGCTGAAGCTCGACAGCCGGCTTGCAGGCGAGTTCCCGGAGGACATCATTCCGATGGTCGAGGCCATCGCGGCGCAGATCGGCGAGTCCTTCGAACGCAGGAAGATCCAGAACGACTACCGGGCGCTCTTCCACGAAATGGCCGAGGCCGTCATCGTCGTCGAGACCGTCCCGGCCGAATCCGGCCGCGTGGGCGACTTGAAAATCGTGGCGGTCAACCCGTCGTTGGGCGAGATCGCCGGCCTGGAGCCGGCGTCGGCGCTGAACGCCCGGATCGGCGATCTCTTTCCCGGCGACGCCGCGTTCCTGTTCGATGCGGCCGCCGAGGCCGTGGCCGCCGGCGAGGGCGTGCGCCGGGAATTCCTCTCGAAAGACCTCGGACGGCACCTCGTCGCCAGCGTCGTCCCCATCAGCGAGCGCGAAGTCGCCTTGATCTTCGCCGACGTCAGCGCGCGCGTGGAGTCCGAGCGGTCGCTGAGGGAGAGCCGCCGTCAGTACGCCTCGTTGATCGCGAACATTCCCGGCATGGTGTACCGCTACATGCTGGAGGGCGGATGGAAGCTCCAGTTCATGTCCGAAGGCTCCGTGTCCCTCAGCGGCCACGCCGCCTCCGAGTTCATGTCCGGCCGCGTCGGCTACGACGCCATCGTCGACCCCGCCTACCGGAAGACGCTGTGGGACGCCTGGCAGCGGCTTGTGGTCTCCGGGGGCGTCGTCCACATCGAATACAGCATCATGTGCAAGGACGGCTCGCGGCGCTGGGTTCTCGACACGAGCGCGGCCGTCCAGGACGAGGCAGGCGCGTTCCTCGCCGTCGAAGGGTTCGTTTTCGACATCACGGAACGCAAGGAAGCCGAAGAGATCCGCGCTCGCTTCGCGATGGCGATGGACCAGTCTCGCGACGCCGTGCTCATCACCGACGAGGT
>CAYVJM010000063.1:0-10326 GCA_964451695.1 uncultured Lentisphaerales bacterium
GGCAAAGCAAATTGTTGATGTGGGAGGGAAAGCGATCCGTGTAGTTCACCAGCGCACCATCGCAGGACCACCGGCTAAGGAACGTCGGCAACGACGCCGGGCTCGTCAGCGCCTCGTCCGAGAACCGGCCGATCACGAGATGCTGGCCGGCCGCTTCGAGCGCCGAACAGAGGGCGTGCAGCAGTGCCTCGGGGAGGTGGCAGCGGCCGCGCTCCGTGCTCAGCACAAGCAGAACGGCGTTGAACCGGCCATTCTTCATGGCGGCAGCCGAGGCGTTCGGGAGAAAGCCGAGCTCTCGCGCGACCTGGCGGATCTTCTCGGCGCGCTCGACCGTCCCGGACCAGACCTCCTTGTTGCCGCCGCGGAGGACCCGGCGGATCGTCGTCTGCGAACAGCCGGTCCGCTGGGCGATTTCCTCGATGGCGCTCATGGTGCGACCCCGACCAATTTGGGTAGCCGGCCCGTGACCGGATCGTAGACCCCGAATTCCTCGGCTGCGCGGAGCAGCGCGAAGAGGTTTTCGTCAGGGGTGTCGCGTCCGCACTGGTCCCCCGTGCTGAGAATGAAGCGCCCGCCTTCCCCTGCGTCGCGCATGGCCTGGCAGGCGGCGAGCATCACATCGTCGGGCGTGCCGCGCAACATCACGTCCGTAGTGTGCAGATTGCCCTTGAGCGTGAGGTTCTTCCCGTAGCGGCGCTTCAACTCGGCCAGATCGCAGTCGCCCATGGGCGGGATTTCGAGAGGGTCGATGACCGTCAGCGCCGTCTCCTCCGCCATGATTTTCACCAGCGCCGTTTCAGGTCCGCAGGAGTGGACATGCGTGGGGAAGCCATGGGCCGTGGCCAGTTCGATCCCGCGTTTCACGGCGGGAAGAGCCAGTTGCCGGAAAATGTCGACCGTCTGGAAGATCAGGGTGCCCGAGCCCCCCACGCAGAGGAAGTCCGGCTTCTCGTCGAGCGCCATGATCTGCCGGAAGCGCCGTTCCACCGCGGCAACGCGCTCCTGCGCCCATTGCTCGTGCAGCTCGGGATTGTCGATGTAGCGGAAGAGGTCGTCCTCCGAGCGGAACGGATTCGTCCCCGTCAGCCAGACGCCGACGAGCCCCTGATCCCCCATCAGCCGCTTCACGCGCTTGAGCTCCTCCGGTCCCGGCAGCACGGGCTTTACCCCCTCCACCGGCTCCCACCGCGTCGGCACCTCCGGAAGCCCGAGCTTGGCGGGCTTGACGCCCGATGAGGGCGAATCGGCCCGATAGAACACGTCGACCGTGGGCTTCCAATTCCATTTACCGCTCTCGCGATACCCGAACTGCGTGACGAGCATGTCGTCCGTGCGGTGCACGATGTACCGCTGCCACTCCGGTTCGCTCGAGTTGGCATCCTCGGGAAAGTGCAGCCAGAAATATCCGTCCATCAGCGAGTCGATGCCGAAGTGGTGTGCGGCGCGGATATAGGCTTCGTAGGGTGGCGGATCGTTGTAGAGATACAAATCCCAGAACGGCTTGCCCGTGAGCCGTGCGGGGATCATGTTGGAGAAATCCGGCGAAACCGGCACCCGGTCCGGAATGCCCCCCTTCAAAACCGTCAGCAGTCTCTCCCGCGGTGTCATGCCGTCTCCTTGGCCCAAAGGCCCTGTCCGTCATCGGGTATCGCCTGCGAAGGCCGCGCCGCCCGCGCAATTTTGATTGCGCAACCAAATTACCAGAAAGGCCGACTCCCTGTCAACCCCTCGCCGAGAAAACTTACGGGACCGCGGTCGTGGCGCTGTCGCGCAACAAGCGCTCGGCCTTCGGCAGGGCTTCCGCGAGCTTCGCCTTCGACTCCCCGCGCGCCACGCCTTCGAACCAGGCTGCCCAGGCCGCCGCCGCCTCGCGAAACGCGGTTCCGCGCCCGGCGGAGAGGGCCATGAGCTTCCGAGCCTTCGCACGGGCGCAGACGGGCGCCCACGGCTCGCCGATCCGTTCCAGAAGCAGCGCCGGAGACGAACGCGGGGGAACATCCGCCGGCGCGCCGTCCTCGCCAGGGTCCAGCAGCAGCTCGCACCAGGCGCGGACGACGAACTCGCGGCGCGTCGCGCCGGGCGTCAGCACGGTGGCGCGCCGCGCGAGCAGCCAACCGTCGAAGTCCGCGTCCGCCTTGGCGAGATCCGCGAGCCCGGACGACGTCTCGGCGAAGAGTCCGGCGGACCAGGGCTCGCCGGAGGCCAGTGCGCGGCACAGGCGGTCGAACCGCGGACCGCGATCCGGAAAGTCCAGCCAGTAGGCCGCGAGTTGCGCGGCGACGCGACGGTCCGCAGCGGCGTAGGGCGAATGTGCGGCGGCCAATTTCCCCAACGGCGGCAGAGCCGCTTGCTGCCACTGGCCCAGAACGGCCTCGGAATCGTCCTGCCGGCGCACCGTCTCCAGATAATGCGCAAGGCCTTCGGCGAACCATCGCGGAGGGGGTTGGAGCGCGGTCCCGCCACCCGCCGCCTCGACGACCTTCATACGCACAAGTCCATCGGCGATCGTGCAGGCCAAGTCGCGAGGATCGAGCTTGGGGAGGTTGGCGACGACGATGCGGATCGCCGGAGGGGCGTCAGAGCCGTCCGCTTCGGCCGAAGGCGGCGCAAGCCGCAGGGAGGCCGAGGCGGGGCGCTCGGCCTCGGCGGCCTGGACGAGCAGGGCGATGCCGTAGAAGCGGCCTTTGAAGACGGCGTCCGTCAACTGCTCCAGACGGGACCGCACATCGGCGGCGAAGCGAATGAGCGCCATGCGGTCGAGGGCGTCCAGACCTTCGCCGGAAACGCGGATGGAGCCGTCCGCGCTCGCCGTGGCGGCGAGTCCGCGCAACTTCTCGGCCATGGCGCGGGCTTCGGGTGGAGGCTGAAGGCCGGTCTCGGCGGGAGAACCGGCGGCAAGCGCCGCCAGCGGCGCGGCCATCGCGCCGAGGGCGATTCCGAGACGGCTCAGGCGCAGGACGAGGCTCGCAGAGGGCTTCATGGCGGAAGGCGCGCGTCGGCCGCGGAGCGCCGGAGCGCGAAGAGAGGAAGGGCTTTGGAAACGCAGATCAGCGCCCGAGCGCCCATTCGAGAACGGTGCGCGGGAGCGGCTGGACGGAGGAAATGGCGACTTCGACCGTCTCGCCGTCGTGCTCGCCGGGGACCAGGACCGAGTCGCCGGCCACATGGCCGATCAGGGCCTGGGCGAGACGGCTCGAACGCGAAATGATCCCGAGCGCGAGATCGCTGTCCCAGTCGCCGAGGATGTGGTACGTCGTTCCGTGCCCGTCGGGGAAGCGCAGCGTGACCTCGGTGCCGATGGCGACCTTTCCGGAGAACGGGACGAACGAAAAGTCCGTGGCCTTCATCTCCTGGATCTCGCGCGCCATCTCGGCCTGCTGCTGGAGCAGGATGCGCTGCTGGTCCTTCGCGGTCTGGTATTCGAAATTCTCGCGCAGGTCGCCGTAGCCGCGGGCGACCTCGATGTCGCGGACGTTCTTGGGAATCGTTTCCTCGACGAGGACGCGGAGGCGCTCCTTGCGCGCGCTGAGGCTGCGGAAGGAGGTGACGGGCGCTGCGGCGAAGGCCTCGGGAGCGGAGGGGGCGGGCGGGGCGACGATCTCGGGAAAACGCTTGTAGATCGCCTTTTCAATCGCGCGCTTCTGGAGAGGCTCCCAGGCGCCGTCCATCGCGTGCAGGCGCTCGTAGAAGGCCGAGCGCTCGACCTCGGTCATGCGGTCCATCTGCCCGGCGAGCCACTTCTCGTCGCGGAAGATCTTGGCGATCTGGTGCTGGAGGCGGAGCGTTTCGCCCATCACCTCGGGCTCGAGGCAGAGCAACGCGCGGGTGGTGAGGGCCGAGCTGTTGACGAGCGCCGCGACATCGGGGTTATGCTGGTTGCGGCAGATCCAGAGAACAAGCGCGTACGAGGGGGAGATTTCCTGAATAAGCGCGCTCGGCGAAGACGGCCTTGGAGACCGATCCATCGGCGAGCGCCTTGGGCAGGAGGCTGTCCAGCAGACTATAGGACATCGCGTCGAGCACGTCGGCAAAGGCGGCGCCCACGGCCTGATCGCGGTCGATCGGGAGCGCGGCGACGAGCTCTTCGACAATCGCGGAGGAAAGCTTGGCGGTGGCGTTGAGGACGATGGCGGGCTTGCAGAGCGTGCCGAGAAGATCGACCTGGCCGTCCTCCGCCATGGCGAACTCCTCCTCGTGGCGGCTGCGCATGGAGACTGGGAGCCTGGAGAAGCCGAAGCCGAGCGCCAAGATGAGCGCCCGCACCTTGTCGTTGTCGCTGTGCGTCGTGGCCGTGGCCTTGAGGACGAAGGACAGGCGGTTCGCGAGCGCCTCGCGCTGCGCGTCGGAAAGCGAAGCGCCGGCGGCGTTGCGGGCGAAATCGCCCATTGCGGCCATCAGGGCGGGCACGTCGTTGAGCGCCGCGATCTGCTGCACCACATCCACGGGGGCGCTGGCGACGACGCCCTCGGTGAGCGCGATGAGTTCGCTCTTCTTGGTGGTGGCGGGGACGCTGATCTCCGCGCGGTGCTTGAGCTGGCGGCGCGCGCCCGACCAGAAGCCCTTCCAATCGACGGAGGGGGGCAGGATCCCGTTCTCCATCTCCGTCTGGAGCTGGACGGCCGTCATCGGACCGAAGCTGCGGATGGCCATCAGCACGACCTCGCCGGGCTGCTCCTCGCACAGCAGATTGAAAGCGCCCGGATCGGCATGGCGCACGGCGAGGATGTGGGAGGCGTCCACGAGCTTCAGCGACTGGGCGGCGAAGGCCATCGCCATCGCGTGGCCCGGCTTCCGGTCGAAGTCGATGACGATGCGCTTGTAGAAGTCGTCGACGCTCTTGACGACGCCGTAGCCCCACGTCTTGTCGAAGCAGGCGGTGCCCGGTAGGAGGGCGTTGAGCAGTTCGAGGCGGCGGAGGACGGTCAGCGGGCGGTCGGAGCCGGCCACGGCGCTTTCGATCTTCGCCAGCGCCACGCGGTCCTTCGTCGCGGAGACCAGGACGTCGCGGCATTCGTCGCGGTACGCCGGGGCGTCGCCCAGCCACTCGGCCCGGAGCTTCAGGAGGCTCACGAGGTCGCTCACGTCGTGGCGATCCACGAGATACTGCTGGAAGACCATGTAGCACTGGTCGCGATTCTCCAGGGCCTTCCAGTCGTTCAGAGCCACCAGGCAACCGAGAAGCTCGCCGATGTCGGGGGCGCTCGCCCCGGCTTCGCTGCCGTCCAGGCAGATGAACTTCTGTTCGATCGCTTCGATGGACGAGGAGGCGGGGGGTTCCGTGGCTGGCATGATGGGGTGTCTTTCTCGCTGCTGGCTTCAAGGCTTCGCGTCTCGCAGAGACTGCCGATGCCCTTTTCCGACCTTCCCCGGCAAGGAAGGCGGTCGCCAAAATCCAATGAACAAATGGGCGATGATCCTACCAGAAACCCGGGTGATTCTGCAATAGAAAAGATGGTGCTTGAAATGCGCCGCGCTGATGCGGTATAGTCGCGGATGTCAAACGCACGAAGCGTCGAACGGAGTTTCAACCGGCGGCGGTGCGGCGGACGAGCCGGAGAGGTGGCTGAGTGGCCGAAGGCAGCGGTTTGCTAAACCGTCGTACGGGTTACACTGTACCGGGGGTTCGAATCCCCCCCTCTCCGCCATTTCGGCTTTCAAGGCATCCGGCGCTTACATTGGGTCCCTTTTTTGTGCCCATGTCGTCTCCAGATGCACCCCGGAGCGCCGGAGCCGGAACGCCAGGGCGTGCCGCAGGTCGTGGATGCGCAGCCGCCCCTTGATCCCGGCCAGCGTCTGCACCTTCTTGAGCATCTCCAGCAGATCCAACCGGCAACTCCCGCCGTCGAAGTGGGCGAAAACGAAGTTGCTCCGCTTCGCCGGATCGATGTCCGGCCTGCCAGCTTGCGGCCTGATGCGCCGTCGACAAGCCATACTCTACGCGGTTGCCAGAGAGCAGTCCACCCGCTCCAGTCCGGAAACTCCAGGGGTTTCCGGACTGAGTCTTCCCAACCCCCACCGACCTTGCTTCCCCTCTTCTCTTTCTTTTCAATACGGACAAGTAGCCCGTCACGTCGTCACGCACGTCACGTCGTCACCGACCAGCCCACTCTCGCGTGATCTTCCATCTTGGCGGATCGTCGTCACGCACGTCACCACGTCACCGACCAGCCTGCCCCCTGCGTTCCACCTCGCCGCCGCCTCGTCACGCCATCCGTCACGCCCTCGTAACGCCCCGAAAGCCCTGCCAGACAGGCATTTGCCCTGCACGTGACGATCATGACGTCATCTCCGGGCTTTCATCCACGCATCCGCTACGAGCCTAGTCGAGACTACTCGCCCGACTACTCGTTCGTGTATTGTCGGGTTCTTCGGACTTTTGATACTATTGAGGCTCTAGCAAAGGAGCCTTGAAATGCGTATCTCTCCGTTCCCCGTTTTCGTCGCCGCCATCTCCGCGGCGATCTCTGCAACTGCCGCGGTGCCCGAGCGCGAGACGCTGATGCCTCAGGGCAAGAAGGGCGTTCTCGTCTTCACGCTCGACGACGGCTCGGCCGACCACTACGACACCGCCGCACCCGCCCTGGAGCGCCACGGCATCAGAGGAATCTTCAACATCATTCCCGCGCGCATCGGCACGCCCGGCTACATGAACTGGGACCAGGTGCGGGACTTAGTGAAGCGCGGACACGAGCTCGGCAACCATTCTTGGTCGCATCCGAACCTCATCCGCCTGATGGAGACCGGCGGCGTCGAGGCGGTGCGCTCTGAGATTCGGCGCGGGTATGACGCCATCAAGGCGGAGACGGGCTTCGACGCGAAGACCGTCTGCTATCCCGGCAACGCGATGAACGCCAAGACGGACGAGGTCATCCGCGAACTGGGCTTCCGGCCAGAGTCGTACCGCGGCAACGGCTGGGGCGGTCGGGGCGGGATGAAGGCCGCGGAATTCGACGTCGCCCACGCCCGCAAGGGCAACTACTGCTTCGTGCTGCTGCATGGCGTCCGTCCGGGGCCGGGCAGCGGTTGGCAAGCACTCTACGACGCAAAGGAGCTCGACCGGATCCTCGACTGGGTCTGCACGCAGGACGACATCTGGATCGCCGGCTATTCCGAGGCGTTGGACTGGCGCGAGGGCTACTACAATCGTCGTCGCAGGCTCAGCTACGAGGGCGAGCAGATCGCGAACTACGGACGGAGCGCGGTCATGTGCGAGATCCTGAACAAGGGCGGATGGAGCGCCGTACGCAAGCCAGGCGAGGTGCTCGAGTTCAAGGTGGGGTTCCGTCCGTTCAAGCCCGAGATCGCCTCCTCCTTCAAGGATGTCACAGCGAAGATCCGCCTCGCGGGGGACGACGGAAAGATCATCGCCGAGAAGGAGGTCCCGTTCGGGACGAACACCGTTGTCACGATCTCGGGAACGCGTGACGCTCCCGGCGACCTCCAGGTCACGGTCGAGGTTCCGCGGCTCAAGGACTTTCAGCGCACGGTCACGTTCGGCGCGCGCTGATTCGGGGCGGTCGACCTGCGACAGGAAAGGATCACAGAGGTATGAATGGGGGTGGCTCAGGTTTTGCCGGAGTCGTCGCGCTTTCACTCGTGTTGACGGAGCTACCGGCTTCGGCTTCGGCGCGGGTGATACGCGATATCGTCTACGGGGAGGGAAAGATGCGGGTCGGCGATCTTTACCTTCCCGACGGGGATGTCGCGAAGGCGCCGCTTGTCCTGGCGATTCACGGCGGCGGCTGGCGGAGCGGCGAGCGCGCGGGCTGGTCGGGTGTTGCACAGTTTTTGCAGACAACCTGCAAAGCCGCAGTTTTCAACATCGACTATCGGCTCGCCGGTCAGGACGGCATCACGTGGCCTGCGGGCGGAGACGACTGTACGGCCGCCGGACGGTTCATTCTGTCCCCCGACTTCCAGCAGAAGTACGGACTGGCCGCGAACAAGATCTACGTCATCGGCGGCTCGGCGGGCGGACATCTCGCGCTTTGGGCCGGACTTCATCTTCCCGCGGAAAACGTCGAGGGCATCGTCGCGATCTCGCCGATCGGCGATCCGCGTCCGGACTGCGCCGTGCATTCCGAACGCTACGACGTTCTTTTCGGACATGCGCCTTCCGAAGCCGAACTCGACGCGCTGACACCGCCGATTCCGCCTGCCGAAGCACCTGCGCCGCGGATTCTCACGGTGCACGAGATCGGAGAGCAGACGGTTCCCACGGCATCGTCGCGCAACTTCCACGAGAAGTGTCTCGCCGCGGGACACCGTGCCGAGCGCTATGAATTCGCGACGGCGTCCGAACCGGGAACGGGCGGCCATCTCATCTTCAAGAAGAACACGACCCCTCGGCAGCTCCTTGGCCTTCTTCAACTCCGGATCGCCCGTTTTTTCGACGGCGCGCCGCCGTGCAGTCCGTCTCCGGTCGGCGCCGGTGTCGAGATGCTCGACCGCGAGATGTTCGATCCGGAGCGGTGCTACGACAAGCTCGCGTCGGCGAACCCCGGGTCCGCGCGCTGCCAGACCGGCTGGAACCGATGCGAGACGGTGAAGGGCGTGTATGATTTCGGCTGGCTTGACCGGGTCGTCGACAGCTTGAACGCGCGCGGAATCGAGCCCTGGTTCAGCGTCAGCTTCGGCAATCCGCTCTACATGACAAACTGCTACACACAGGCCGCCGTCGGCTGCGTGCCGCTCTTCTACGGCGAGGCGTGCCAGACGGCTTGGTGCAATTACGTTCAGGCGCTCGCGCGCCACTTCCGTGGACGCGTCACGCACTTCGAGATCTGGAACGAACCCGACCTCGACCACTTCTGGCAGCCGAAACGCCCGGCTCCCGAAGATTATGCGCGGCTCGTGAAGCTCACCGGCGGGATCATCCGCCAGGAGATTCCCGGCGCGAAGATCGGCGGCGTTGTCTCGGCGGTGCTGAATCCGTACGTCCTCCAGTTTGCCGCGCTCGCCGCCAAGGATATCGACTTTTTCTGCATCCACTGCTACAGCGTCCGCCCCGAGCAGGCGAAGGGCGCACAGCGAGATCCAAACGGAAAGACTTGGGTGTTCGAGGGACAGATCGCCGCACTGAAAGCCGCCTTCGCCCGCGGCGAAAACGCCGCGGTCGAGATTTGGAACGGCGAGGCGGGGTTCCCGAGCTGGTTCCCGAAAGACCACTGGCTCATCCGCCCGAATCCCGAGGGCGTCGGCAGCGAGGAGGCGCAGGCGAACTGGATGCTCCGGCGCTTTCTCGTCGACCGCCGCGCAGGGCTCGCGCGTTCCAGTCATTTCTGCCTAGTGGACCTCGGCGCGAAGCCGTATTCGATGGGCCACACGACCCAGCGCTTTCCGGCGCGGCACGGACTGCTGACGATGGATTACGGGGAGAAGGAGTCGCTCCGGACGATGACGACGTACAACCGACTGCTCGGCGCGGCGACCTACGACGCGGGGATCAAACTCGATCTGAAAGCGGATGACGTCACGATCGAGCAGGCCGGGTTCCGGTTGCCGGACGAACGCTCCGCCGTCGCCTATTGGCTCGCCGTCGATCCGCTGAAGGACGAGTCCCGGACGGCCGAGCTGCCATCGGATTTCGGCGGCGCGTTTCTCTCGCTCCGCAACGGAACTCCGCTGTCGCGCGCCGGCCGCACCATCCCGCTTTCCGGCGAACCCCGCCTCCTCGTCTGGTCAGGCGAATCGGACTCGACAAGGGTGACTTGTAAAGAGGGTGAGCCAGCAGGAACTCCTTAAGCCGCCTGGGGCAAACGCTGATCGTAGGCATACGCAGTCTCCCCGTCGAGTGATTCCCTGTGAATTGAGTTGTTCCAGTCCTCGAGCTGGCGGGTTGCCCGTCTGGTGAGGCTGTTGAAGTCCGTTCCCTTCGGAAACCACCAGCCTGCGAGCCTCTCGCTTGATCCTCCGCCCACGTCGTCACGGACGTCACATCGTCACGACCGGCCTGCGAACTACTGTCGGCCACCGCGATGCGCGATGATTGCGACCGCCGGACACGAATGCCCGGAGAAGGAGTCTGCGATGAGTGAAGCAGGAGACGGCCGTCATGCTGCCCGAGCCTCCGCACCGCAAGCTCGTGGCCTTCGCCGAGGCGCTGCTCGCCAAGGGCATTCGGGTGCTCGGCAAGGAGCTGCGCGGCCTCGACATGCCCAAGGACGTCAAACGGACGCAGGGGTGAAGGGCGGAAAGGGCTTGGTCGCGCGCGCGAGTGTGTGCTATCATGCCGTATACAAGGCAGCGGCGTATTGTGTCCTTTGCTAAAAACGAAGACGGAAAACACGAATCATGTTCGAGCAGGTTTTCAAGAATCTCGACGAC
>CAYVJM010000064.1:0-10244 GCA_964451695.1 uncultured Lentisphaerales bacterium
TGATGAAGACGGCGATGGCGACGATGAGGAAGTCGATGACCGTCTGGATGAAGGCGCCGTAGCGCAGCATCACGGCCGGGATTTCGGCGGCGGTTTCGGTGGCCGGGACGCCAGCCTTGAGCGTGATGGCCAGGTCCTTGAAGTCGACGCCGCCCAGGAGGAGTCCGATCGGCGGCATAATGACGTCGTTGACGACGGACGTGACGATCTTGCCGAACGCGCCGCCGATGATGATGCCGACGGCCATGTCGATGACATTGCCTTTGACTGCGAATTCCCTGAATTCCTGCATGACGCTCATGACTTTTTCCTTCATGATGGAGTTTTGGTCGGGATTGTCTCCGCCGTTTCGGCGGGGTTGTCGGTGGACTGACGGGGGGACGGGGGCGTGGACGTCCGCCCCGCCCGGCGGCGGAAGCGGGCTAGGGGTTGAAGCGGCGGACCCAGGCGACGAAGGCGTCCATCCAGCGCTGGAGGAACTTCCGGTTGTCGTCGGAGAGTTCGCCGTTCGCGCCGAAGAACCCCTCCTTGTAGATGCAGTAGCCTTCGGGCTGGCAGAGGACGGGTGCGTCGAGCTGGGCGAGGACGGCTCGAAGGTGCTGCTGGGCGATGGCGGTGCCGAGCGTGCCGATCGTGATGCCGATGACGCCCGCGGGCTTGCCGGCCCAGGAGTTCTGGCCCCAGGGGCGCGAGGCGTGGTCGATGGCGTTCTTCAGGACGCCGGGGATGGAGCGGTTGTACTCGGGCGTCACGAACAGCAGCCCCTGGGAGGCTTCGACGGTCTTCTTGAGGGCGCGGACGGCGGGCGCCTGATCCGCGTCGTCGTCCTGGTCGTAGAGCGGCATCGCGCCGATGTCCGGGAATGTGAAGGCGAAGTCCCGGGCGAGCTGGGCGTTGTAGGAGTCCTTGCGGAGGCTCCCGACGATGACGGCGATATTGCAGGTCATGCGGCTCCTTGTTGATGTCGGCGCGTAGGCCGAAGGTGGGCACCACGATCCTCGGCGCACGAACGCCGATGTCTGGACGGGCGGCGATGTCGGCATTTTACACGAACTTCCGGTGCGGTGTCACGCGGAAAATGCGGTAATTGCGGCTTGCATGGGCAATCGGCGAAGTGGTAGCATAGACGGAAAGGTTCAATCAACTGGAGATCCTCATGGAAAGCAAAGTCCTCCTGCGCACCGCAATCGCGATGCTCGTCACCTTCGCCGCCGTCGCCGCTTCCGCCCAGGACGCAGCCCCTGTCGAGGCGGGCGCCGCGCCTGGCATTACGCTCGTGCAGTTTTTCAAGGACGGCGGAAGCCTCATGTACGTTCTGGCGGCCCTGTCGGTCTTTTTCATCGCGAACGTCATCTATCTCTTCGCCACGCTCCGCTCGGGCGTGACGATCCCGAGGGCCGTGTTCAACGACGTGATGGACAAGGTCAAGGGCGGGCGCTTCGACGAGGCGCGCAAGATCTGCGACTACAAGCCCGGCGCCTTCACCCACGTGGCGATGGCCGCGATCGACTATGCCACGACCGTGCCGGATGCGGATCCCGTGATGCTCAACGTGGCGATTGAAGGGGAGGGGGCGCGCCAGGCGACGCGCCTTCAGGGCCGCACCCAGTGGCTGCTCGACATCGCCGCCATCGCCCCGATGGTCGGTCTCCTCGGCACCGTGATCGGCATGCTCGGCGCCTTCCACGCGGTCAGCGATACGATCGCCTCCGCCAAGCCCGTCGTCCTCGCCCAGGGCGTGTCGCTCGCCCTGATCACGACCATCGCCGGTCTCTTCATCGCGATTCCGGCCATGGCTTTCTACGCATGGTTCCGCCGCATGGCCGCCCGCCAGGTCGCGCATCTCGAATGCGCCTGCTCCGATCTGCTCACCGCCATCCTCTCCCAGCGCGTCAAATGAAATTCACCAAAGAGACCTCCGAGCTGCCCAGCTTCCAGATCACGCCGATGATCGACGTGGTCTTCCTGCTGCTGACGTTCTTCGTCACGACCTCGATCTTCTCGCAGTGGGAGAACGAGATCGACATCCAGCTTCCGACGGCCGACTCCGGCTCGATCCCCGACCGCCTGCCCGGCGAGATCATCATCAACCTCGATTCCGAAGGCCGTATCAGCGTCAACCAGCACGAACTCACAGCGGCCGACCTGCTGGACAAGTGCCAGCGCCTCGTCAAGCTCTATCCCGGCCACCCGGTCGTGATCCGCTCCGACAAGGGCACGCGCTACGAGCACCTCGTCGTCGTGATCGACACCTGCCGCAAGGCGGGCATCGGCAATCTCTCCTTCGCCACCGCGATGACCGACGACGCGGCGGGGGAGGGGGACGCGTTGCCCGCCGCCGATGTCGGCACCCTGCCACGCCAGCCATGATCCGGTTCCGCACCTCCGCCTTTCTCCTCGCCGTCGCCGCGGGCTGCCTGATCGGGGCGGCGTCGGCGCGCGGCGCCGACCTCCGCGCCGAAGAGGACCGCCGAGCCTTCGCGGACGGCCTCTTCAGCCGCGAGATGTACCGCGCCGCCGCCGTCGAGTACGCCGAGCTGCTCCTGCTCCATCCCCAGGGGCCGGATCGCGACATGCTCTACTTCCGCCTGGGCGAATCGCTGCGCCTCAGCGGCGACCGCGAGAACGCCGCCAAGGCCTACCTCAAGGCCAGCCAGGTTCCCGAAGGCCCCTTCCGCCTCCGCGCCCGCTTCAAGCGCGCTGCGCTCTTCATGGAAATCGGCCAGCCCGAGACCTCCGCCGAACTCTTCGACGAGCTGCTCAAGGAGACGCTTCCCGACGACATCCGGGAACTCTCCCTCTACTACCACGGTGAATCGCTCGCCCAGTCGGGCCGCGACGCCCCGGCCGTCCAAACCCTCGAGGAGCTGCTCAAGGCCTACCCCAAGAGCGAGATGGCCGCCTACGCGAAGCTATCCCTCGGCCGCGTCTACGCCCAGCCCGGCTCAGTCGCCAACCTCGTCCGCTCCCGCCAGCTCCTCACCGAAGTCGCCGAAAAGCCCGCCACACCGCGCCTGGGCGCCGAAGCCCTTTTCCTGATCGCCCGCGCCGAGTTCGCCAACAAGAACTACAAGGACGCGGCGGCCTCCTTCCAGAAGCTCGAAAGCCGCTACCCAGACGACGTGCGCGTGGCGGAGTCCCGCCTCCAGGCCGCCTGGGCCTACCTCAACGCCGGGCTCTTCGACAACGCGCTCAAGAGCAGCTCCGCCGCCCTCGCGACCCCGAACGCCCTTTCCGCGAACTTCCGCGTCGAGCACCTCTACATCCGCGCCTGCGCGCTCTTCCAGCTACTCCGCTACGACGAGGCCGTCAAGGCCTACGCCGAGACCGTCGCGGCCGACCCCCGCGGTCCCTACGCCGCCAAGTCCCAGTATCAGATGGCCCTCGCGGCCTATCGCAACGCCCGCTACGCCGAGGCCATCGTTGCGCTCGCGCCCGTCATCGCCGATCCCGAGATGCGCCGCGACGGCCTCTGGCTCATGGCCGAGTCCGCCTCTGGCGCCGGGGACGCCGACGCCGCTGTCCAGCACTACAAGCTCCTCGTTGCCGAGTTTCCCGACAGCCCGTACGCGCCCGACGCGCTCTACCGCCTCGGCCACCAGCTCCAGCTTCGCAAGTCGTGGACGGACGCCTCGGTCTACTTTCTCCAGCTTGTCCAGCGCTTCCCCGATTCCCCGCTCGCCCCGCGCGCGCTCTTCGCCTCCGCCTCGTCTCTCTCCTCCGCGGGCCAGAGCGCCCAGTCCCTCCGCGACTGGGAGGAGTACCTCAAGCGCTTCCCCGCCGCCGAAGGCGTCCCCGAGGCCCTCTACCAGAAGGCGCTCGAAGAGATCCGCATGAATTTGAAGACCGAGGCTCTCGGATCCCTCGACGCCCTTCTCCAGCGATTTCCGAAGTCGACGCGCCTGGCCGACGCCCAGCTCTGGCGCGGTCATCTCCTCGTCGAGAAGGACAACTTCAAGGACGCCGAAGCCGCCTTCCGCGCGGTGCTCGCCGGGAACCCCTCCGACGATGCGCGCCGCCAGGCCCGGTTCTCCCTCGCCATGACCCTCCAGCAGGGCGAGCGCCAGGACGAGGCCGCTACGATCTTCCAGTCCCTGATCGACGATCCCGTGCGCGCCAAGTTCACGCCGCAGCAGCTCGCGTGGCTCAGCGAGCACCAGTTCGCCAAGAACGACTTCGCCAACGCGGGCAAGACTGCGGCGATCCTCGTCGAGCACACCTCAGACCCCGGCTGGAAGCAGGTCGCCTGGACGCTCGTCGCCCGCGCCGCCCGCGCCCAGAAGAAAAACGACGAGGCCGAAAAGGCCTACCGCGCCGCCGTCGCCATCGAAGTGCCCTCCCGTCATTTCGCCGAGTCCACCCTGCGTCTCGCCGAGATCCTCCTCGAACGTGGCGACGCCCCCGAAGCCGAGCGCTTCTTCGCCCTTGCCGTCGAACGCTGCGCCGCGCCTGAACTCCAGCCCATGCGCATTCACGCCTACACCGGTCTCGGGCACGCCGCCCTCAAGGCCGGCCGCAAGGAGGATGCCGCCAAGTACCTGATGATGGTGAGTTTGCTCTACAAGGACGACGCCCTCGTTCCCCCGATCATGGCCGAGGCCATCGCCATGATGGACGATCTGGGCCGCAAGGAGGACGCCGACGCCCTCCGTTGCGATTTGGTCGCCACATATCCCGCGTCGAAGGAGGCCGCCGCAGTCCGGCCCGCCACCCCGGAGGCCGCGAAGTGACATGAGCACGAATCCCTACGGACGCATCCAGCGCGAGGAGAGCGGCGAATTCCACCTCGTCGCCTTCATCGTCGCCCTCCTTGTCTCGGCCTTCATCCACGCCGTCCTCGTCTACTTCGCGGGCGGCCGCACGATTTCCTTTGGCGGCGACTTTCTGGCCACCGTCGAGCAGAAGCTCGCGCTCTTTACCGAGTCCGCCGTCAAGATCGACACCATCGAGAAGGACCCCGCCGAACCGATCCCCGACGCGGAGCGCAGCCCCGCCGATCCTTACGACGTCGAAGTCGAAGACATCTTCCTCTCCGTTCCCACCGCCACCACGCCCGCCGTCTTCGAGCCGCCTGCCGCGCCCGGCGAGCTGCTCGCGAGCGAAAAGCCCGAGCTGCAGAAGCCCGGACCGGCGGCGGACGCCGAGCCCGCCGCTCCGTGGCAGCCGCGCGAAGAGGTGCTCGAGGTCGTCGACAAGATCGTCTACGACGACGTCGTCCCCTTCGAACGGCGCGACGTGCCGGACATCGAGCGCAAGGTCTTCACGCCCGACGTCTCGCTCGAATACAAGCTTTCCGAGGCCCTCGAAGGCGCCTCGACGATCGGCACGCCCGTCTACGTCGCCCCGCCGCCCCCGAAGGTCGACGACGCCCAGGTCGCCCGGACCCTTGTCGGCGGCGCGACGCGCATGCCCGAGGCGGTCGAGGCCGACAGCGTCGCCTCCGGCGAGAAAGCCGCCGAATTTCTTCGCGAAATTCCCGCCGATGTGGCCCCCGCCAAGCCCATCGAGAACGTCCTCAAGACCAGTCTCTCCGTCTACCGCCCGCGCCGCTCCGACGGCTACGTCTACTTTCGCGTCGATGTCGAGCGCAAGGGCGCCGACGTGCTGCCCCCGCTTCCTCGCGACGTCCTGCTCGTCCAAGACGCCTCCGCCAGCCTCTCGATCGAGCGCCTGCATTTCTGCCGCCAGGCGTTCGCGGACATCGTCGACAGCCTCCTCCCCGCGGACCGGTTCAACGTGATGAAGTTCAACACCGCCACGGCGACCGCCTTCGGCAAGACATGGCGCAACGCGGACGCCGCCGCCAAGACGGAGGCGAAGACTTTTGTCTCCGCCATCCAGTCCGAGGGCAACACGGACATCTTCAACGCGATGCACGCCGTCCTCGAAATGCCGCGCGACCCCGGGCGCGTCATGATCGTCATCCTCGCCTCCGACGGCCGGGCGACGGCCGGCGGCGTCAAGCGCGACTCCGAGATCATCGGCCAGTTCTCCAAGCTCAACCAGGGCGGCGTCTCCGTCTTCAACATCGGCGTCTCGAAGTCCTCCAACGAGTTCCTCCTCTCGATGCTCTCGTTCTGCAACCGGGGCGGCGCGGCGGCCATCGCCGACGACCGGTTCACCATTCCCGGCACGGTCAAGGGACTCTATGCGGGCCTCTCCAGCCCCGTGCTGACCGACATCCGCTTCATGTTCGACAGCGCCACCCGCGCTGAAGTCGCCCCCGCCATGACGACTCACCTCTATCTCGACCGTCCGATGCGCCTCTTCGGCCGGGCGCCCGAGGGGGCCCAGTCCGTCGTCTTCCAGGCGCGCGGCACGTCCGGCGGCAAGCGCTACGACATGGTCTTCGATCTCGACCTCGCTAGCGGGGCGCCTGCGGACAAGGCCCTGGCGCGGGAATGGGCGACGGCGCGGATGTACGACTACGTCGCCGAACACGCCCGCGAACCTTCGCCGATGCTGCTTTCCGAGATGAACGACCTCGGCCGCCGGTACGACGTGACGATCCCGTTCCGGGATCGCCTCTTCTAGGAGACGCCATGCTCGCGCTTGTGGCCACGCCCATCGGAAATCTCGGCGACATGGCGCCGCGCGCCGTCGAGGCGCTTCGCGCAGCCTCCGTCATCGCCTGCGAGGACACGCGCCGCACCTGGGCGCTGCTTTCTCACTTCGGCATCCCGCGCCCCGCCGAGATGATTTCCTACCGCGAGGGTAACGAGGAACGCGCCGGCGCGCGCATCCTCGACCTGCTGCGGGCCGGCGCTGAAGTCGCGTTGTGCACGGACGGCGGCTATCCCGGCATCAGCGATCCCGGCTTCCGGCTCGTGCGCGACGTCGTCGCGCAGAACCTGCCGATGCGCGCCGTGCCCGGCGCCTGCGCGGTGAATCTCGCGCTCGTGATGTCCGGACTGCCCACCTCGAGCTGGACATTCAAGGGCTTCCCGCCGCGCAAGCCGGGTGCGCTGCGTCGTTTCTTCGAGGAGGAGTCGGCGATGCCGCACACGCTCGTGCTCTACGAGTCGCCGTATCGCCTCGGCCCGACGCTCGCGGCGGCCGCGGAAGTGCTGGGCGCTCGCCCCGCGGCGGTGTGCTTCGAACTGACGAAGCTCCACGAGCGCGTCGAGCGCGGCACGCTGCCGGAACTCGCCGCGCGCTTCGTCGGCGTTTCGGTGAAGGGCGAGATCACCATCGTCGTCGGTGGCCGTACCCGGAGCATCGCTGCCGAGGACGAACAAGCCTAGCATGGTCTTGTCCAACGCCATCGTCTCAACCGGAAGACCATGAGAGAAAATGTGCTAGGCTCAGCCCGCCCGGCTGGCGATCTTGATGACACGACAGGTTGCCCAGGACGGTTCGATGTGCGATAATGGCCGGCATCGAGACGAACGCGAATCCCGGAGCAGAATATGGACTTTGTGCAGCAGGCGAAACAATACCGGCAGGCCGTCGAGGCCGCCATCCATGCGCTCTTCACTCCCGATGGGCTTGTCACCGACGACGGCGTCCCCGAGGCGCTGCGGGAGCCGCTGCGCTACGCTTTCCTGACGGGCGGCAAGAGGCTCCGGCCCGTGCTCTGCCTAGCCGCCAGTCAGGCCGTCTCCGGCGCCTTCGAGCCGGCGCTGCCCGCCGCGCTCGCCATCGAGGCGCTGCATACCTACACGCTCGTGCATGACGATCTGCCGTGCATGGACGACGACGCGCTGCGTCGCGGCCAGCCGACGGTCCACGCGAAGTTCGGCTATGCCCAGGGCGTGCTGGCTGGCGACGCCCTGCAGGCCGTAGCGTTCGAACTCGCCTTGCGCTCGCCCGTTTCTCCTTCTGCGGTCTGCGCGATCGCGCGCGAGCTGGCTGCCACGGCCGGCCCCGCCGGCGTGATCGGCGGTCAGTGGGTCGATGTCACGGCGCAGCCGCCGCACGACGCGGCGCGCGTCGCCTACGTTCACGAGCACAAGACGGCCGACCTGATCCGTTGCGCGCTCGCGATGGGCGGCATCGCGGGCGGCGCCGACGCTGCGCAGCTCGCGGCGCTCCGTCGCTATGGCCTCGACCTCGGCCTCGCGTTCCAGATCGTCGACGATCTGCTCGATGCGGACGATCCCGCCAAGGCGGGCGAAATGGGGATCTTGCAGGTCGCGGGCGTTGCCGAGGCGAAGCGTCGCGCGGCGGCGCTCACCGCCGAGGCGCTGGAGGCGCTCGGCGCGCTGGCTTCCGACGATTCGGCGCGGGGCGAGGCAGTGTCCCTGCTTCGCCACCTCGCGGAAGACCAGATCACGCGCACGGTGTAGACGCGGGCAAACCGTCCCTCGCACGGATAAATTCCTTGCGTGTTGTACCCTCCCGGTGATCGGGTGGGCGTCAATCGAGTTGCCGCCCACCAAGGGGGCAGGAGCCAGGGTTCAGGGTTCAGGTTTGATTCTCAACGATTTACGAAAAATCACATCGGAAAATTGGTGTCATTGGAATCAATGGGAGTCCCCTGCCTCGTCAATGCACGGCAAAATCTTGGTGTGCAACACCTGACCCCCGAACCCTGAACCCTCTCCTCCGCGAGTCAACTTGACTCGCACCCCCGGTGATCGAATAGGGGCGGGCGGTTCAGACGGCGAGGCGGACGCGCGGGTCGAGCCAGGCGTAGGCGAGGTCGGCGATCAGGTTCGAGAGCTGGTAGAGGACGGCGCCGACGATGACGACGGCGCGGACCATCGGGAAGTCGGAGGAGTTGACGGCGTTGAGGCCGAGGCCGCCGAGACCGGGGATGCCGTAGAAGCTCTCGAGCAGGATGCTGCCCGCGAAGAGGAATGGTACCGAGAGGCTGACGTTCGTCACGACGGGGATCAGGCTGTTGCGCAGCACGTGGCGCAAGAGCACGGTGGCGGGGTGGAGGCCCTTGGCGATCGCGGTGCGCACGTGGGGCCGGTTGATCTCGTCGAGGATGACGGTGCGGTAGAAGCGCACGTCGGCGCCGAGGCCGCTGACGACGCCGATGAGCACGGGCAGGCAGAGGTAGTTCCAGTTTTCGTAGCCCCAGACGGGGAAGAGCTTGAGCTTGTAGGCGAGCAGGTACTGGCCGGCCGTCACCCAGATGACGTAGTTCACGCTCATCAGGGCGGTCGTGAAGGCGAGGGCGGCCTTGTCGAAGAGGCGGTTGGCCGTCGCGGCGCAGAGCAGACCGACAAGCAGGGCGAGAAAGGTGCCGACGACGAGAATGGGCAGGGTGAGGGAGAGGGAGACGAAAACGCCGTCGCGGATGACGTGCCAGGCGGGCTGGTGGTATTCGATCGAGGTACCGAGGTCGCCGCGAAGCAGGTCGCCGAGAAACGCCGCGTACTGGACGAGGAGCGGGCGGTCATAGCCGTGCAGGTGGTCGTATTCGGCCAGCGCCTCGGCCGTGGCGTTTTTGCCCAGGACGATGGCGGCAGGCGATCCGCCGACGACGTTGAAGAGGACGAACGTGAGCAGCGTCACGCCGATGAGCGTCGGCACGAGCTGGAGGAGGCGCCGCAGGACGTAGCGCGGCATCGGTCTCACGCGGGGATTCCCGGTTCGGGCTGGAACATCGCGACGTCGAGGGTGATGCCGCGGGCGGCGAGATCGCCGAAGAACGTGGGCACGGCGCCTGTCGGGCGGAAGCGACCGATCACGCGGCCCTGGGCGGTGACGCCGGTCTGGACGAACTCGAAGATATCCTGCATGGTGATCTGGTTGCCTTCGAGGCCGACGACCTCCGAGATGCAGGTGACCTTGCGGGAGCCGTCGCTGAGGCGCGATTCGTGGACGACGACGTCGACGGCGGAGGCGATCTGTTCGCGGATCGCGCGGGAGGGCAGATCCATGCCGGACATGAGCACCATGGTCTCGAGGCGGGAGATCACGTCGCGGGGCGCGTTGGCGTGGACGGTCGTGAGGGAGCCGTCGTGGCCGGTGTTCATGGCCTGGAGCATGTCGAGCGCCTCGCCGCCGCGGCATTCGCCGACGATGATGCGGTCGGGGCGCATGCGCAGGGCGTTGCGGACGAGGTCGCGGATCGTGATGGCGCCGCGGCCCTCGATGTTGGGCGGGCGCGCCTCGAGGCGGATGAGGTGTGGCTGGTGGAGGCGCAGCTCGGCGGCGTCCTCGATCGTGAGGATGCGCTCCGTGGCGGGGAGGTAGTTGCTCAGGACGTTGAGCAGCGTCGTCTTGCCGGAGCCGGTGCCGCCGGAGACGATGATGTTCTTGCGCATCTTGACGCAGACGTCGAGGAA
>CAYVJM010000065.1:0-10225 GCA_964451695.1 uncultured Lentisphaerales bacterium
TCGCCATCAGGCACCGCAGGCTCATCGAGGCATGCGCGTAGCCCGCGTTGACGGCGATCAACAAAATCTCGGCCTTCATGCCGCCTGCACCACGACTTCGATTTCCTTGAAACCGAGAACGTCCGGCATGAAACCCGGGGCCGTGCGCCCTCTGAACGACACGCCCCACATGATCGCGGTTCGCTTTTTCTCATTAAAACCTGAGTATGGAAATCCACGCGGAATCGAAACCGTGAACGATCCCTCCTCGAGGGCCTCTTGTTGTGAAGAGTTGAAGATAGTCTCCCGATACAGATCCTTCATCATGCAATCGTCATCGACTTCAGTGCAGCAAAGCTGCGCCTGCATGCGGCCGAACCAGTCGGCCGTTCCCTTGACGCGGAAGGAGACCTTGACAACGTCTCCTAGGGCAACTCGCATCGGTGCGACCGAAACTTCGACCTTCGGGAGTATCGCGCGACGGCAGAACCCGATGAACAGCACCCTGTCCCAGGCGACGGCCGCAATCACCGTGGAGAAGTTGAGGAGCCCGGCGACCAAACCCTCCCCTGTAACTCCGGCCTTCCACCATGACCGGTGAAAGTCGTTGAAACCATACCGGATGACGAACACGGCGAGACCATTGAGCAAGACCGTCGCAATGACAACAAAGCAGACAAACCAAAACGCTCGCAAGCGGGACTTCCGCTTGCGGCTCCGCTCCAATCTCACTCGAAGCTCATACTCCGATCTTTTCATGGCACCAACCGTGGCAATGCGTTTAGACGGAGACGAGCATGCCCTTGAGATAGAGTCCCTCGGGGCAGGCGAGTGACACCGGGTGATCGGGCGCCTGGGTGTAGCGCGCGATCATGCGCGCGTCGCGCTTTGCGTCGAGGGCGGCGTCCGCGACGACCTTCTGGAAGAGTTCGGGCGCGACGGCGCCCGAGCAGGAGAACGTCGCCAGCAACCCGCCGGGGTTGAGCAGCTTGAACGCGAGCAGGTTGATGTCCTTGTAGGCGCGGCAGGCCTTGTCGACGTGGCCTTTCGAGTCGGCGAACTTGGGCGGATCGAGGATGACGAGGTCGAAGCTCATGCGCCGGTCGCGGAAGCCGCGCAGCGCGGTGAAGACGTCGGCGCAGAGCCGTTCGCAGGGGGCCTCGGCCAGGGCGTTGCGGGCGAGGTCGTCCTCGAAGGCGTCGAGGGCGTCCTTGGAGGAGTCGACGGCGAGGACGTGCTCCGCTCCGCCGCGCAGGCACGCCATCGCGAAGCCGCCGTGGTAGCAGAACGTGTCGAGCACGCGACGTCCCTTCGCCTGCGCGCCGACGAGCGCCCAGTTGTCGACCTGGTCGAGGTAGCAGCCTGTCTTGTGGCCGCCGGCGACGTCGACCGCCCAGGAGATGCCGTCGGCGCGGACGACGACGTCCTCCTCGGGCAGCGCGCCGCGGAGGGGTCCGGAGACCTCATCGAGGCCTTCGAGGACGCGGACCCCGGTGTCGGAGCGTTCATAGACGGCGCATTCGGGCGCGAGGGCGGCGACGGCCGCGACGATCGCGTCCTTCCAGCGGTCCATGCCGGCGGTCTGGACTTGCATGGACACGACGTTGGCGTAGCGGTCGATCACGAGGCCGGGCAGGCCGTCCGCTTCGCCATGCACCCAGCGCACGGCGTTGTGCTCGGTCGGGTTCCAGCGTTGCGCGCGCCGTTGCCAGGCGGCTTCGAGGCGGCGCTGGAAGAACGCCGCGTCGATCGTCTCGTCGCGATCGAACGCGAGGATGCGCACGGTGATCTGGGAGGTGGCGGAGTAGAGACCCCGCCCCAGCCAGTCGCCGCGCCCGGAGACGACGTCGACGACGTCGCCGTTGGCGGGTTCGCCGTTTGCGTCCAAGATGGCTCCGGAGAATATCCAGGGGTGGCGTCGTTCCAGGGACTTCTCCCGGCCGCCTTTCAAGTGCATTTCGATCATAACGAGGGGTTTCCGATTGTCGACCGGTATCCTACCATCGTTCCCCGGATCGCAACAAGCCCAAGTATGCCCGATGGAGTCGCTAATGTCTTGCTTACGATGGCGAGCGCGAGGCCAAGGCCTCGCGGGTGACGGCGATGGCGATCTTCGTGGCGATGGCGCCGTCTTCGATCGACGGCATCGCCGAATCGTCGCCGGTGCGCCGGGCTTCGAGCAGCGTCCGGTAGAGACCGGCGAAGTCCTTCTCCTCGGCGAAGTCGAACGCGTGGACGCCGGCGGCGTCCTGAAGTTCGAACGTGGCGGTGCCCTTGTCGTAGCGGATAACGCCGTCGGTGCCGATGATGTCGTAACGGTAGGCCATGAGGCGGTTGGCGCAGACGTGGCCGTAGGAGATCGAGGTCTCGGCCATGAGGTGCATGCCGTTGTCGAAGTCCAGATGGCCCCAGACGTGGTCGGGGGCGGCGTAGTCGTCCGCCCACGAGCCGATGCCGCGCCAGCGGACCGGCTCGGCGCCCGTCCAGAAGCGGGCGAGGTCGACGAGGTGGACGCCGCAGTCGAAGAAGGGGCCGCCTTCGCGCATGCGGCCTTCGCGGCGTGTGTTGATCGTGCCGGTCGCGAAGTCGACGTACTTGCCGCGGCAATCCCAGTTGAAGACGAGGCGCAGCGTGCGGGGGCTGCCGATCGCGCCGCGCGCGATCAGCTCGCGGATCTTCAGCGACACGGCGCCGTAGCGATAGCAGAAGGCGACGGCGGCGCGGATCCCCGAGCGGCGGACGATGGCGACGGCTTCGTCGCACTCGGCCTCGGTGGCGGCGATGGGTTTTTCGCAGAGGACGTCGACGCCGTGTTCGGCGGCGGCGCGGAGGTTCGCCAGATGGCAGCCGGAGGGGGATGTGATCGACACGAGGTCGAGACCGGCGTCCCAGAAGGCGTTCTCGTCATCGGTCGCGAGGGCGAAGCCAAATTCGTTCGCGAGCGCGCGGACTGGCGCGATGCGGGGGCCGTAGAGGGCGGTGCGGCGGACTCCCTCGATGCCTTGCAGCGCGGGCAGGTGGCGGAATTGCGCGACGATTCCGCATCCCATCAAGCCGAATCTCGTTTCGTTCATGTCTCGCCTCCGGACATGGTTGGGGAATTGCGTGTTCAGCGCGTCTGCAGCGTCTTCGCTTCGAACGCCGTGAACGCCGCGAGCATCGCTTCGGCCTGGTCCCGCTTCGCGGGATCGGGCTTGACGACGCCGGTTGGGCGGCAGAAGCGCGCGGCGAGGTCGGGGAGGGGGATTCCGTCCACGGCGTTGGCGGCGCGCATCGCGGCGCCGAGGGCTGCGGAGTTCGCGACCTGGATGGTCTCGACGGGCGCCTGGAAGATGTCCGCGACGAGCTGCCGCATGCCATCGGACTGCGAGGCGCCGCCGGTCACGCGAATGCGTGTGAAGGCCTGACCCTGCCACGCCGAGTGCCGGCGCATGGAGAGGACCTGCGATTCGAGCAGCGCGCGGATGCGCTCCGCGGCGGTGGCTTCTTCGAAATTGCAGCGGACGCCCGGCTTGAGCACGAGCGGCGTGGACTCCGGCTCGAAGTAGGGGAGCATGAGCCGTCCGCCGTTGCCAAAGGGCGTCTGGCGGAGCGCCTCGCGGTCGAAGAACGTCCAGTCGACGCCGCATGCCGCCTTGACGCGCTCGCGGGCGAGGGAGCCGTTTGTGAAGCAGACGAGGCTCATGAAGCCGCCGGCGGGGTTGCCGAAGACGTGGCCGCAGCCCTCGGGGTCGGTGCGGAATTCCGGCATCGCCGCGAAGAAGGTATCGCTGGTGCCGAGACTGACCACGGCCAGTCCGGGCTCGGAGGCGCCGGTGCCGACGAGGCTGCTGGGGTTATCGCCGGACCACACGGCCACGGGCGTGCCGGGCTTCAGACCGTAGCGGGCGAAGCGCGGGGCGAGTCCGCCGGCGATCGTGTCGCCGGGCACGGGGCGGGGCAATTTATCCAGGAGTCCGGGGGCGGTGAACTCGGCGATCTCCGCATCCCATTGCAGGGTGCGCAGGTTGAGCAGGTTCATGCCCGCGCCGTCGCCGGTGTCGATGGGCGCGTCGGCTCCGACGAGCCGCGAGCAGAGGAAGCTGCTGACGAGGTGGATGCGCGCGGTGCGGGCGTACGCCGCCGGATCGTCCTTGAAGAACTTGCGGATCTGCGGGCCGGTGAAGCGCTCGACGGGCGGGCTGCCGGTGTCCGTCTGGACGCGCGCGCCGAAGCGCGCCGCGATCTCGCGGCATTCCGCCGAGGTGGAGCGATCCATCCAGATGGGCGCGGTCGCTCGCGCGAGACCGCCGTCGCGGTCGAGGTAGACGGAGCCGTGCTGCTGGCCGGAGCCGGAGATGCCGCGCACGGCGCCGAGATCGGCGCCGGCGTCGGCGAGGCGCTGGAGCGCGAGATCCATGGCCTCGGCCCACATTCGCGGATCGGCGTGGCGGAGGGCAGGGTCGTCGCCGGGGATGAAGCCGTTGGGCGCGCCGTATTGCGGCAGGTCGCGCCCGAAGTGGACGGTGAACTCGGCGAGGACGGCGTCCTCGCCGATGACAATCGCCTTGAGGCTCTGGGTGCCGGCGTCGAGGCCGAGGTAGGTCCCCATGGCGTCTCCCTACAGCGCGCACATCTGGCGGATGCTCGCCAGATCGGCCTGCGTCGCGGAGAGACCGGGCGCGGACTTCTTGATTCGCGCGGCAAGTTTGAGCGCGATGTCAAGCGCCTCCGTGCAGTTGCGGATGAACTGGCGGCGGGACTCGTACGGCTCGTCGGGCGTGCCTTCGGCGCGGAGCATGTGGCAGTCGTACTCGACGATGCCCTTCCAGCCGATGTCCTGAAGCGCCTTGAACATGAAGACGGTTTCCTTGAGACCCTCGGGGCCGACGAGGGGCGGGAAGTCGTTGTCGAACTGCGCCTTGATCTGGGAGCCGAAGTGGAGGAACTTGAGCTTCTTGAGGCTGCAGAGGTAGGCGACGGTCATGCAGGCGTTCATCAATGCCATGCTCTCGTGCTGGAGCAGCTCGGGGTTCACGCCCCAGAAATCCGGACGCTTGAGGCGGCCGAGGATGAAACCGACGGCGTGGCCGCTGGTGGGCAGGAACATCTGGCCGCGCGGCTCGTTCGGCTTGGGCTCGACGGAGGCCCCGATGTAGTTCTTCAGCTTCTCCGTCTCGATGTAGTCGGTGACGTGGTTCAGCCCTTCGGCGAGCCAGTCGTAGACCTTGGCCCACTGCGTGGCGGCGGGGACTTCAAAGCCGTCGCGGGCGACCCAGTAGACATAGTGCTTCGCGCCGAAGAACGCGCCGATGCGTAGCGTGCGTTCGACCTTGCGCGCGGCCAGCTTGCGGATCTTCGGGTCGGGGTTGCAGAGGCCGCCGTCCCGGAACATCGGGTGCCCGTGGAGGCTGCACGTGGCCGTGTTCACGACGACGCCGGCTTCGTCGAGAACCTTCTTGATTTCGCGCAGTTTCTTGTAGACGGCACTCTTCGGGTCGAGATCGTCTTCGAGGTGCTTGGGATCCCAGGGGACGAGGTCGTCGTCGTGGAAGGCGGTCATCTCGACGAGGCCAGCCTTGCCGGCTTCGGCGATGAGTTTCGCGACTTCGAGGGAATCGATGCGCTCCATGACGGATCCGCCGAAGGGATCGGAGAGGGGGCTGCCGACGCACCAGAAGGGCATCGAGCGCTGGGTGACGCAACCTTGGTTGTAGAATCGCGGAGTGACTTTCATGGGCCTTACCTGTTATCGGCAACGCATGCCGGGTTGAACATAACGGAGCGGCAACTTGGCCGCAGTTTCTCTGAACTATACCACCCGAGGCGGGTGTTCGTATACCCCAAATTCAGACTCTGGGCAGGAAGCCGTTTATTGTTCGGGGCCGACCGTCTACCGTCCGATCCCCCGCACGATGAAGTCGACGGCGATGGACGTGTCGGCGAGCCCGTGCGGATGGTGGCCGCAGCGGGCAGGCGCGGCGCGAAACACGCGATCGTCTCCCACGTCGCGGATCTCCGATTCAACCGCGATAGAGGCGTCGGGAACCTTGTGGAAGACCTCGATGGCGCCGCCGAGGGCGCGGTAGCGTTCTGCGAGCACGGCGGTGTTCTCGGCGACGGGCACGACATCGTCCGCGTCGCCGACGACGTGGAGGAGCGGGATGCCCGCCTCGGCGAGGGGCGCGAGGGCGTCGAATGGCTGGCGGCCGCTCTGCCGCGCCTCCTCGTCGTTCGCGAAGCCGTGGAGACGTTTCAGCGCCTCCCAGTCCGCGGCGCTCCCGCGGCCGGTTCCGAAGCCGCCCGGCCAGGAGCGGAAGTCGCAGACTGGTGCGTCGCCGTAGATGCAGGCCACGCATTCCGGACGGCGCGCGGCGAAGCGGTAGGCGTAGAGTCCGCCGCGGCTGATCGCGATGAGCGCGGCTTTCCGCGCGAAACCGCGCGAGACCATTTCCGCGTGGAAGGCGTCGAAGACCGCCTGCGCGCCGTCGTAGCCGTACGTGTTGCCGACGGCGACGTGCGCGTAGGCGAAGCCCGCCTCGCAAAGCGGCACCGCGCCCGTGCGCGTGTCGAACGCCTCGGGGAACTCCATGCACCACACCCAGGGACGTCCTTCCAGCGGCTGCCGAGGGAAGGCGACCCAGGCCTTCTTGCCCATGACCTCGAAGGCGATGCGCTCGAAGCCGTGCCAGGGTTGAGGCTGCTTGAGGAAGGTTGCGCGGTCGAAGAGCTGGATCGCCGCGGTGGCGCCCCAGGCGTGCGAGTAGTCGAAGCCGTATCCTGGCGGCTCGTAGAAGCCCTCGCGCAGGCCCTTGTCGAAGTCCTCGACGAGAGGAATCCAGCGGCGGAGCAGACCCGGTGCGAATTCGTCGTAGAGTCCGGTCTCCTTGAGCGCTTCGAAGACGAAGTGCATGAAGTACGGCTGGACGATGTCGAGTTGTTCCTCGACGACCCAGCGCATGATCCGGCGCGCCACGCTCGCGTCGGCCGGCGCGCCGGCGAGCACGGCCATCGTGTTGGCGTACGGCGTCGCGTAGCTCTTTCCTTCGGGGTTGGCCGGGTGCCACTTCCAGTCCGTCGTCGGGTCGGACGTGGAGTGACCGTCGTGGTAGAGCCGCTTGTCCGGGTCGTAGAGCAAGGCGTTGAGGTTGGCGATCACGTCGGCTCGGAGGCGGAGGAGTTCGTCGGCGCGCTGCGGGTCGCCGAGACGCCGATAGATGTCCGCCGCCGCGCCGAGCGCCAGGCAGTAGAAGCCGTTGAGCACGGTCTGCCCCAGGCATTTCGGCGGATGGTGCATGGAATGGCCGTCGACAAATGCCCAATCGACGAACATGTAGTCCGGCGGCGTCTCGACGATGCCGGTGCCGCCGATGTACGATTTGAAGCGCGCGAGCAGGATCGCGAGCGCGTGTTCGCAGTCGCGGAGGATGCGGTCGTCGCCCGTGGCCCGCGAAACGTCGTCGAGCATCAAGACCCAGATCAGGCTGTAGGTCGTGTGGAAGAGCCGACCGTCCGCCGCCGCGAGCCAGCGCCCCGTCCGGCGTACGTCGGCCTCGGCGAGACGCATGTCGCGGAACACGCGCTCCGCGAGGAGCGACTCGATGTAGTAATCGCCCGTGCAGGCGAGGGGCTCCAGATGCTTGGGGGAGTCGAAGTGCATGTGCTGGCGGCAGATCCGGAGCGTCGCGACGCACACCTCGAAGACTTTCGCAAGGGATGCGTCCGCGATTTCGGGGCGGACGATCTCGCGGACCGGGAACTCGGTCGCGACGATCCAGCCCGTGACCCGGAGCGGCTTGTCGGAGAGCGATTCGGCGACGAGTTTCATCGCGCCGACGCTCGTCATGATGAGCGAACGGTATTCACCGGCGCCGCCGAACGCCACGCTTTCGGTCGGGGCCGCGCCGGCCTCGCGCTCGAAGGCGAAGAGCGAAATCCGGGCGGGCCCGCTCGTTCTGGCGCATGGATAGGCGCAGCGGATCCGGTCGAAATCGAGGACGACCTCGCGCGTTTCGCCCGGCGGAATCTCGATTGCTTCGGGGTTCGCCGGGAAGACGTCGTACTCGTCCCGCATGGGCAGATTCGATGGCTCGGCATGCCAGACGTCCTCGATCTTCTCTGCCGCGCGCCAGTCGCTAGTCGCATCGTTGAGCCGCCGGGAATCGAAGTCGCGGGGGCCTGCGTATTCCGTCGCGATGCGGGCGCGCCACGCCTGCGACGTGCCGAACGCCTCGCGCGTGCCGTCTGCGTACTCGACCGTGGCGCGCAGGAAGAACCCCGGGCGTCCGAAGCCGACGTCGAAGCCGAACTGGCGATTGGGGATGACGAGGGCGCGGATCGCGATCGTGGTTTCACCCGCCTCGGGTTGCCAGGTGACGGTATCGTAGAAGTAGTAGGGTGGCTTGTCGAGCGGAAGCCAGTCGCCGCCGACGGGGGCGGGCCCGGTTCCGGCGAAGCGACCGTTGATGCGAAGGCGGTAGTGTGTCTCGGCGCTGACGTTGATGTCGACGCGCCGGATCCGCTTCGTCGGGGTGAAATCGAAGGCGAATTCCGAGATGCGGTTTTCGCCGCTCCAAATCCATGTGGCGTTCATGGGAGGAGGATATCAGATTCGTCGCGCGCTTCGCATCCTCTTTCGGTAATCGGTCGCCGAGGTTGATGTAAGCACGCTCCGTCGAGCAGGCCCGTTCCGTCCCGTCGCCTGCCCGATGGAGTGAGTGGTGAGAAGTACTGTGATTGAGGATGGTAAGCTACTCGCACTCCAAATCCCAAGTGGAGAACAGGCGCTTTTTCCGCATGTAATCCACAAAACTGGATGCCGGATGCAGGGAGGGGTTTGCATAGAGTTTCGGGATGTCCGCAGGGTTGTAAACGCCTTCGAACGTTCTTCCGTCATTAAGTGTGATGGAGACATGGTTGGAGTGGGTCGTGCTAACGCGTTCGATGGATTCATGCTTAAGGATTGAAACCATCTCTTTTGTCGTAATGTTGTTCGGATCCTTGACACTTACAGGTGAAACGCATCCTGAAAAGATCAGCATGCTCAACAGCAGAATGTGCATTCTCATTGCCTGTTCCTCGCATACGTCGCACGTTTCGTCAACTTCTCGTCAGTTAGCTTGCTCATCGCCATTCCTTGGTCGTGTGAACTTCTGTTTGTGACGAAAACCGACGGGATCTTATCACAGGAACGGCGACGAAGCACAATGAAATGCCGCGATTGTAATATTGCGTTTTTTGCAAGATTACAGCTACGGCATGTCGCGTGAATTTTGCGGGGCAGGGTGGGGCGCAGCCGTCCCGGCAAGCCGCATTTGTGGCGAAATGAGTCGGGGTGCGATGCAAGAGCGACTCGTTGATGACGCTTCAATCATCGTGGAAACTCAACCACGAAGGTACGAAGACCGCGAAGAGGCTATCGATGAGCAACGTGTGGCTTTGCGCCCTCGGAGTTTTTCGTGGTGGAACAAAGAGGAGACTCCGGTGACGCATGCGTCTAGCCGGGACGGCATCTTCCCACCTTGCCTCGCACCACCCACAGCGATTCATCAATTGCGACAAAGCTTGAAGGCAATCTCGCTTTGGCTTCCACAATACCCTGAAAGCCGTAAAAAAAAAGGCCCGCGCTCGTGGGAGCGCGGGCCTCGTGCAGTCGTGTCAGGCGCCGCTGGGCGGCGCCGGGCGTTCGGCTACATCATGCCTTCCATGCCGCCGCCGGCGGGCATGGAAGGGGCCTTTTCCTTCTCGGGGACTTCGGTGACCATGCACTCCGTGGTGAGCAGGAGGCCGGCGACCGATGCCGCGTTCTGGAGGGCCAGGCGCGTGACCTTGGCGGGATCGACGATGCCCGCCTTGAGCATGTCGACATACTCGTTGGCGCTGGCGTCGTAGCCCGTGCTGTTGGTGGAGGACTCGACCTTGCTGACGACGAGGGCCGCTTCCTGCCGACCGGCGTTGGCGACGATCTGGCGGAGGGGGGACTCGAGGCAGTTGTAGATGATCTGCATGCCGACCTTGAAGTCGCCTTCCTCCTTCGCGATGGCCGCAGCGAGGGCCTTGCGGCAGCGGATGAGCGCGACGCCGCCGCCCGGGACGATGCCTTCCTCGACGGCCGCGCGCGTGGCGTGCAGGGCGTCGTCGATGCGGTCCTTCTTCTCCTTCATGGCGATTTCCGTCGCGGCGCCCACGTTGATGACGGCCACGCCGCCGGCCAGCTTGGCGAGGCGCTCCTGGAGCTTCTCGCGGTCGTAGTCGGAGGTGGTCTCGT
>CAYVJM010000066.1:0-10220 GCA_964451695.1 uncultured Lentisphaerales bacterium
CCCGAGATGCCGTTCTACTACTACCACATTCCCTCCATGACTGGCGTCTCCGTCCGGATGGTCGATCTGTTCCCGTTGGCCGGGAGGATCCCGTCCTTCGCCGGAGCCAAGTACACCTTCGAGGATCTGATGGACTACCAGATGGCGGTCGAGGCGGAAGGCGGGCGGTATGACGTGCTGTTCGGGCGCGACGAGATGTTTCTTTCCGGACTCGCGGTCGGAGCGCAGGGCGCGGTGGGGAGCACCTACAACTACATGGCGCCGGTCTATCTGCGCATCATCGAGGCCTACAATAAGGGCGACATGGATGCCGCCCGTCGATGGCAAACGCGTTCCCACCAGCTCGTCAGGATCCTTCAGCATTCCATCAACGGCATCGCCTGCGGAAAAGCCATTCTCAATTTGTGCGGCGTCGACGTCGGCCCCAGCCGCGTCCCCCTCCCCCGCTACACCCGCGACGAACAGAACCGGTTGCGAGCGTCGCTCGAGGCGATCGGCTTTTTCCGCTGGTGCCACGGACAAGATGCGATCTAACAAGCGCGCCTAGACTGACCGCGTAGCGAGGATCATGCTCTTCGGCGAGCCTGCGGTGAAACACCCCAGGTTCACGCGCCCTAGTCTCTTGCGCCTGACGCGAATCTCTTCGATCGCAGGCCGCCGAGGCCATCTTCGCCGCACCCCCGGCGAAATTTTCGCAATCCATTGAGCAACGCGCTCGAACCCTTTCGAGTCGACACAGGGGCAACGCTTGCGACAAAGTCACCCTCTGGACCCTGCCCATCCCTGGTGCGCGGCAACGATGTTGACGCACACTTCTTGAACATTCCGCTTGACGCTTTTTGAAAGACGGGGCTATAGTTCGCGCGAAAACCGGCGATTCCGTGAAAATACCACAATACTGGGCCAGGGGCCGATACGAAGGAAGAGACAGGAAGGGACGCACGCACGCGTTTGTCGCGAGCGGCTGGTCTTTCACGTCCCTGCAGGAGGCGCGTTCCGATGCCGCGGCACGGGCGCGGCGCATCTTTGAATGCATGACATCCGGCAGCAAGCCGACACGCTACGAGTACCACGACCGCCCGATCAAGGAAGAGCGGGTCCAGGAGATCGTCGACGGCGACTCGCCGATCGCCGTCATCACACGGAACCGGTACGGGGCCTTGGTCCTGAATTCCCCGAATGTGATGTTTGTCGACGTGGACTTCCCGTATTCGCGGTCAGCCGGCCTTCTCGAAGGAATCGTGCTGGCCTTCAGTCGCAGGAAGCGCCAGGCCAGACAGGAGGCCACGATTCAGGCCAAGATCGAGGAGGTGGAGCAGTGGGCCGAACGGAATCCCGAACGGAGCTTCCGCCTCTACCGGACCAAGGAAGGTCTGCGGCTGCTGTTTACCGACCGCCTGTACAACCCAATTTCGGAGGAGATCTCCGGCATCTTGTCGGAACTTCAGGCCGACCCCCTGTACGTGACCCTCACCCGGAAACAGGAATGCTTCCGCGCCAGACTCACCTCGAAACCTTGGCGTTGCGGGAACCCACTTCCACCCAACTCGTTTCCGCGGGACAATCCGGCGGATGAAGCCGCATTTCGGAAATGGGAGGATGCCTACACGAGGCGCGACGCCCAGTACAAGGTGTGCGACATGATCCGCACGTTCGGCTCTCCTGCCGACATCGGCGAACTGCGGATCATCGTCGCCGTTCACGATCGGGGCGTGCGGATTGATTCGGACGCGGAACTGGCCTAGGAACGCGAGGTTCGAACGACCGGCGGAACCGGAACGATGACGGTGGTGCTCGGCGGACGGCAGGAGGAGCGGGTTGCGGAAGTCCGCGCCGCCACCGGCGAGGGCGGCGGCGAGAGCGGCGCGGTGGGCCTCGGGGCCGGGCAGGCCATCGCGCGGCAGGACGATCGCGAGGGAGAGGTTCTCGGGGCGGAGGAATTCGGCGGCGACCGCCTGGACGTCCTCGGGCTTGACGGCCTGGATCTCCGCGATGGTCTGCGCGGGGGTCAGCAGGCGGTTGTACGTCAGGCCGTTGCCAATCCACGACATCTGGCTGCGGGCGCTCTCGAGGCCGATGCGCAAGGAGCCCAGCGCGTATTGGCGCGCGCGCTCGAACTCCGCCTTCGGCATCGGCTCCGACGCGAGCCGGGCGAGAATCCGTCCGCAGACGTCCATCGCCTTGACGCTGCGCCGCCGGTCCAGCCCCGCGGCGATCTGCAGCGAACCCGTGTCGTGGTGGAACGAGGCGTGGGAATAGACGGAATAGGCGAAGCCATGCCGCTCGCGCATCGTCTGGAAGAGACGCGAACTCATGTTGCCGCCGAGGATGACGTTGAGGAGCCCGATCGCCTGGCGGCGCGGGTCGTCGCGACCGCAGGTGCGGAAGCCGATGGCCGCGTTGACCTGCTCGGTCTCGCGCGCGTCGGCCAGCAGCGGCTGGCGCGCCGTGGCGGCGGTAGCGGACTTGAAGCGGCGCGGCGGCGGCGCGACGGGGAGACGCTGGGCGTAGCGCGCGGCCCGGTCGACGAACCGCGCGTGGTCCAGCTTGCCCGCGGCGGCGATCACGGTGTCAGCCGGCTGGTAGTGGGCGGCGTGGTAGACGCGCAGGGACTCCGCCGTGGTGGCGTTGAGGGATTCGACGCTGCCGAGGATCAGTCGCCCAAGCGGATGCCGCGTCCAGAGGCCTTCGCGCAGCAGATCCGAGGCGCGCTCGTCCGGCTGGTCGAAGTACATGTTGAGCTCTTCGAGGATGACGCCGCGCTCCTTCTCCACGTCGGCGGGCAGGAGGCGCGGCGCGGCGTACATGTCGCCCAGCACATCGAGGGCGAGGGCCTCGGCGTCGCAGGGCGCGACGGCGTAGTACACGGTGCTCTCGTGGTTCGTGTAGGCGTTGGTGTTGCCGCCGCGGCTCTCGATGTCCTGCGAGATCGCGCGGGCCGTGCGCTTCGCCGAGCCCTTGAAAAGCATGTGCTCCAGGAAGTGGCTGTGTCCGGACTCCGCCGCGGACTCGCTGCGCGAACCCACGTTGGCGAAGAAGCCGATGGCGAGGCTCTCCGTGTCGCGGACGAGGGAGGTCGCGATGCGGCAGCCATTGTCGAGGGTTGTGATTTTGACGTCGTCGAGCATGGAGATTCCTTCGTGGCGGCGCTAGTAGGCGCCGTGGCCGAACACGACCACCCAAGCCGTGCGGAAGAGGATGCGAGCGTCGAGGATCCAGTCGCGGTTGAGCAGGTACCAGACGTCGAGCAGACACATGTCCTCGAAGCCGATGCCGCTGCGGCCGGAGACCTGCCAGATGCAGGTGATGCCGGGGGGGCAGAGCTGGCGCATGAAGTGCCAGGAACCCTGGTAGCCCTCCAGATCGGAGACCGGCAGGGGCCGCGGACCGACGAGGCGCATCTCGCCGCGCAGGATGTTGATGAGCTGGGGCAGCTCGTCGATGCTCGTCTTGCGCAAAAAGCGGCCGATGGGGGTCACGCGCGGATCCCGTTTCATCTTGAAGAGCGCGCCGTCCGCCTCGTTGTAGCGCCGCAGCTCGGCCAAACGGGACTCGGCGTCGCGGCACATGGTGCGGAACTTGTACATCCGGAACATCCGGCCCCCGCAGCCGAAGCGGTTCTGGATGAACAGCGCGGAACCCTGGTCATCGAGACGCACGATCAGCGTGGCCAGAAGCAGCACGGGCGAGGCGAGGATGAACAACCCCAGCGCGAGCAGCCGAGACGCGACCTTGCGGAAGCCGGCGTCGCAGTGGCCGAAGCCCGGCGAAGAGAAGTGGACAATCGGGATGCCCTCGATCTGGTCGCCGCAGGCGTAGGGATTGTGGAGCTCGAGGAAGCGCGGAATCAGCGCCTTGACGACCTTGCCGCGGCGCGATGCGAGCCGCACGATGTCCATCACGACATCGATCTTCATGTCGCGCTCCATGACGAAGACCGCGCCGATGTCGTCCGCGAGCAGGGGGGAAAGCTTCTGCCGGACTTCGAGCACGCTCTGCGGCGCCGTCATCTGGCGGACGATCTCCCACCCCTTGAGGCGGCCCTGGGCGCTCCAGGCGCGCAGCGTCTCCGCGTCCCGGTTCTGGCCTAGGAGGATCGCGCGCCCGCGCAACGAGGGATGGCGGCGGCGCGCCCACGTCACCGCCGCGTTGGTGGCCATGCGCACGGCCACGGTGATGGGGATGTTGAGCAGCAGCGCCAGCGGCAGGAAACCGCGCATGTGCCACTGCCCCTTCGAAAAGAAGAGATAGACGGCCACGCAGCCGATGACGAAGCCGTTGGCGACGATCGCGTTCCAGAGCAGCGGCGTCCGGCGCAGGCGGCGATGGCCGTCGTACATTCCAAGCACGGCGTAGGCCACGAAAAGAAAGACGAAGACGAGGGAGAGGTAGACCCACGAACGCCGGAAGTATACCGCCGCGTAATGACTCGTGAACTCGCCCGTGAACATGCCGTGCAGCGACAAGCCGAAGCGCATCGCGTAGGCGCAGGCGTAGGCCAGCATCAGCGCGGCGAGATCGTCCGCGATGTGGATCAAGCGGACGATGCGAACCATCGCCGTGTAGCGGTTGCGCACGCCCGGAGGCGGAAGGCTGACGGCGCCGTCGCTCATGCGAACCTCCTGACCGCCTCGAGCAGGGCCTCGACCGCCTCGCCCTCGGGATGGCGCGACTGCTGGACGCCCTTGACGTAGAGCAGGAAGAAGCCCTTGCCGCCGACGAGCGCGATGTCCGCATCGCGCGCCTCGCCCGGGCCGTTGACGACGCAGCCCATGACGGCCACGTGCGGCCGCTTCATCTCCGGATGCTCGCGGTAGAGGCGCTCCAGCGCCGCCTCGACGCGCGTCGCCGTGCCGACGACGTCCGCCTGGGTGCGGCCGCAGGTCGGGCACGAGGTGACATTCGCGCCGGGCGCGCGCAGACCGAGGCAGCGCAGCAGCTCCTGCCCCGCCGCGACTTCCTTGACGGGCCGGTCGGTGAGCGAGACGCGGATCGTGTCCCCGATCCCCTCGTCAAGCAGGATGCCCATCGCCACGGCCGATCGCACAGTGCCCGCCAGGAACGTCCCGGCCTCGGTAAGCCCGAGATGGAGCGGATGGCGCGTGCGCGCGGCGAGCAGGCGGTACGCCGCGAGCGTGCGCGGGACGTCCGAGGCCTTGACCGAGATCTTGATGTCCCCGAAGCCCTCGGCCTCGAGCAGGGCGACGTGCGCCAGGGCGCTCTCCACGAGCGCCTCCGCCGTCGCGCCGCCGTACTGGTCGAGCAGATGGGGTTCGAGCGAGCCGGCGTTGACGCCGACGCGGATCGGCACGCCGCGGGCCTTGGCCGCGACCGCGACCGCGCGGACGCGCTCGGCGCCGCCGATGTTGCCGGGGTTGATGCGCAGACCGTCGACGCCGGCGTCGAGGGACTGAAGCGCGAGCCGCCAGTCGAAGTGGATGTCCGCCACGAGCGGAACGCCCTCGGTCCGGCGGCGGATCTCGGCGAGCGCAACGGCCGCCGCGGCGTCCGGAACGGCCAGGCGGACGATGTCGCAGCCCGCCTCCATTGCTTCGCGAATGCAGTTGACCGTGGCGGCGACGTCGCGCGTGTCGGTGTCCGCCATCGTCTGGACGGAGACCGGCGCGCCGCCGCCGATGGCCACGCGGCCGAGCTGGATGCGGTGGGTCTGTCGCCGGGACGCTGGGTGGGAGGGTTCTGAAAGCATGGGTGAAAGCCTCGCCGGGCCGCGGAAATCTAGGGTTTCTCCGGGATCGTTTCCGGCTCCGCCGTCGGCGCGTCGGGTGCGACGGCTTCCGGCTCATCGAGCCGCTCCAGCGCAGACGCATCGCGGTCGCGGCGGCCGAAGATCCGGTTCAAGTTCAGAACGTCCCGGAATGTGATCAGGACGAAGACGCCGATGAGCAGCACGGCGAAGACGTTGACAAGCGCGTTGACCACTTTGGCGGGAACTTCGCGGCGGAAGACGCCGCGCCAGAGCGCAAAGACGATGTGCCCGCCGTCGAGAACGGGCAACGGCAGGAGGTTGAGCATCGCCAAGTTGATGTTCAGGAAGCGCACGAAGCAGAGCGCGCCGGCCAGTCCGGAGAGGATGGAGAGCCAGAGGCTCGAGACGATCATCACCGGTCCGCCGAGCGCCTTGCCGACCTTGCCGGTCTGCTTCGGCGTCACCAGCGCGACGAGCACGCGCTTGACGGCGGCGACGTCGCCCATGATCTGGTCGAGGGGATGCCGGAACTGCATCCACATCGGCACGCTCACGACGCGCATGGCCAGCGTGCAGCCGATCATCCACACGCCGTCTTCCTTGCGCTCCGGCGCCACGGAGGCGGAGAACCGAGCGCCCTTGCGCAGGTAGTCGATCGCCAGCGGCCGCCCCTCGGAGGCGCGGATCAGGGCGATGGCGTGGCCGACGCCGTGGATCTCGCGTCCGTCGATGGCGAGCAGGACGTCCTCCTCGGCGAGCCCGGCCCGCTCGGCCGGCATCCCGGCCAGCAGTTCGCCGACGGCACAGCGGTGCGCGGCGGCAAGCCCCTTGACGACGTCGTGCCCCAGACGATCCTTCGCGGTCGGCGCCTGGATCGTGGCGACCGCGCCGTCGAGCGCGTTCGAGACCGACACCTGGACGAAGCCGTCCGCGGCGTTGAAATAGGACTCGGTGACGAAGGCGTCCCACGTTTCGACCGGGCGGCCGTTCACCGCGAGAATGCGGTCGCCGATGCGGAAGCCGGCGGCTTGGGCCGCTGAAGCCTCCTCGACATCGCCGACGACGACGCCCGCGAACTTCAGGGAGTCCTCGACCTCCGGCGGAGCGGCCCAGATGATCAGGGCGAGGAGGAACCCGAAGACGACGTTGCCGAAGGGGCCGCAGACGCTGACGACGATGCGCTTCCACCACGCCGCGGGCTCGAGCTGGCGCAGAGGCGGCTCGTCGCCGCCGCCTTGGATCGTCTGCATGCCGGTGGGATCGAGCTGGGGCAGCGCCACGTAGCCGCCCAGCGGGATCCAGCAGACCTTGTACTCGGTGCCGCCGACCTGGCGCTTCCAGATCGCAGGGCCGAAGCCGAGGGAGAAGGTGTCGACCACCAGCCCGCAGAGACGCGCGGCGAGAAAATGGCCGAGCTCGTGGACGAAGATCGTGAAGCCGAAGAGCAGCACCACGGCGATGGCGGCGCCCGCCCAGAGCAGGCCCGTTGTCAGAGTGTCGAATACTGATGCTGCGATCATGAAAAATTCTCCGCCGGACAGAGGCGATTGATAATTCGGGAACTCTATCAAAGCCCGCCCGCGTTGGCAACCGCCGATTCGACACCGCGGTTTTCGATTGACTTCGCGCGGGCGCGGCTTGATAATCTGCGCTCAACAAAAAGAGTGGAGCCATGAACACCAAAACCGCCATGCCCGAAGGGCAGTTGATGCGCAGCATCGTCAACCATCTCAACCAGATTCAGGAACTCATCCTCGTCCGCGACGAGTTGCGGGCGCTCAAAGGCCCCGGCGCCGACTTCTCCGCCCTCAACACCAGCATCGAGGCCATGGTCGAAACCCTCGACCCCGACGCCAAGAGCACCTTTCAGCGGCTTTTCCGTAAAGACCACATCGTCATGGCGCCGATGAACAACGGCTCTTGCGCCGTCTGCGGCATGCACCTCGCCATCGCCCAGGTCCAAGCCGTCAAGCTCTGCCAGCAGATCGTCACCTGCCCGAGTTGCGCGCGCATCGTCTTCGATCCCTCCGGCGCAAGATGGGTTGCGCAAGCCGCCTCCCGCGCCACCTCCGAGCCGAAGGTCGGCGTCGCCCGATTCTCCTCCCCGGACCTGATGATCCCCGAACTCTCCGGCACGACGCCCGCCGAGGTCATCGAGGAATTCGCCCAGACGCTCCAGAAGACCCAGTTCGTCGACGACGCGGCCAAACTCGCCGAAACCGCCATCGCCCGCGAGAACATGCTCGGCACGGGCATCGGCCACGAATTGGCCTTTCCCCACGCCCGCGGCATCGAGGGCGGCGGCCTCGCACTCGCCTTCGGCGTCAGCCGCAAGGGCGTCTCCTTCCAGGGCGACGGCGGGGAACCGGCGAAGCTCATCTTCTTCTGCACGATCCCCACGGCCGTCAGCGCCTTCTACCTGCGCCTGCTCGCTAGCATTACCGACGCCTTCGTCAAGGAACCCAATCGCAAGGCCGCGACCAAGGCCGAGTCCCCCGAGGAACTCTGGAAGATCCTCGTCAAGGCCACGCGCAAGACCCTCAAGTAGCCGCGGCCCATCCGCAGGCCGACGGAGGCGACCCATGCCGATGCGCGACACTCCACGCTCGAGCCCCGCGACCGCCGCCGCGCTGGCCGGCTTCGTTCTCTGCCTCGCCACCGCCGCGCCATCCCCCGCCGACGACGCCACGAACCGCTATGACGCGATCGTCCGCCGCGCCCCCTTCGGCCGCGTCCCGCGCCAGCCGACTCCCGAGGAGCTGGCCGCCGCGTTGGCCGCCCAGACGCCGACGACCGACGAGAACGTCGAGAAGCTCGCCGATACGATCCGACTCAACGCGCTGACCTCGTACCGCGGCGTCCCCGCCGCCGGCTTCTTCGACTCCCGCTCGAAACAGTCCTTCCTCCTCCTCCAAGGACAGTCCCTCGGCGGCTACACCCTCGAGTCCGTCGACTTCCGCCGCGCTACCGCGCGCCTCGCGCGCGACGGCATCGCCGAGGACATCGCCCTGACCTTCGCCAGCGGCCAGCCCACGAACCTGCTCACCCACCCCACCCATGCCCTGCCGCCCGAGGCGCCCGCAGCAAACGCCGCGGCCTCCAAAACCGATTCCCCCTCCCCTGCCGCCAACGAGCCGCCCCAGGCTGTCGCGGACTCCGCCCTCTCCCCCGAGGCCATCGCCGCCGCCACCGTCGTGGACCCCTCCGGCGAAACGCGCATCTCGTTCCGCGAGCTCCACCGCCTCCGCGTCCAGCAGTCGCGCGAGAAGGCGGAAAAGGAACGTCTCCAGCGCGAGGCGCAGTCCGCCGCCGCCAAGGCCGCCGCGGACGCGCTCGAGAAGAAGCGCGCCGAAGAGGCCGAACTCATCCTCCAGCTCGAGGAGAAGGCCCGCAAGGAACACCGCGCGAAGGTCATCGAGGCCATCAAGCAGGGCCAAGACGTGACCATCGACTTCGAGCTGACCGCCGCGGAGGCCAAGGCCCTCGCCGCCGCCGGCTTCGCCATCCCCGAAGAGGCGCTGAAGGCCGAGCCCGCCGCCGAAGACCCCCCCGCGCCCACCGAGGAACCCTGAACCATGACGATGCCGAACCCCGCCACCCCGCAGACCATCCTCCCCCGCCCCGCCCGCGACCCCATCTCGCCCGAGGAGTTTCGCGAGATCGCCACCGCCACGCCGGGGCGCACCGTCCTGCTCCTCCGCCACGGCCAGCGCCCCTCGATCGCCCCCGACGACCCCACTTTCGGCGAACATCTCGGCCTCACCGAGGCCGGTGAAAAGGCCGCCCTCGACTTCGGCCGCCGACTCTGCGGCATCGGTCCCTGCGCCTTCGCCGCATCGCCCATGCGCCGCACCCGCGACACCGCCCGCGCCGTGGCCCGCGGCATCGAGCGCCACGACGCCGCCGTCCGCGACGCCCCCGAGGCGGGTCTCGGCGGATTGTGGGTCACCGACCTCGCCGCCACCCACCGCCAGTACGCCATCGAAGGCGCGGCCCCGGCCAGCGACCGCTACTTGCGCAACGGCCGCTTCGAAGGCTACCGCAGCGTGGCCGACGGCACGCGCCTCATGCTCGACTGGTTCGCCGCCGCCGACTTCGGCGCGCGCCACGCCCTCGTCTTCAGCCACGACATCTTCATCGCCGCCTTCCTCCAAGGCCTCGGCGTCCGCCGGTTCGACTCCGCCAACTGGGTCGGCTACCTCCAGGGCGCCGCCCTTGCCCAAGACGCCGATGGCTCGTGGAGCGCCTTCTACTGCGTCCCCGACAAGCATGACTTCGCCAATGCGTTCTTCCAGTAACGAGCCCAACCCCCTCAGGAGCAACCGCATGAACAAGCAGACTGTCCCCGATACCATCACCACGTCCACCGGCAAGAAAGTCCGCCTCGTCTGGAACGACGAGTTCGGCGGCCGCGGCCTCCCCGACCCCGCCAAATGGTCCTACGAGGAAGGCTTTGTTCGCAACCGCGAGTTCCAGTACTACACCCGCGAACGCACGGCCAACGTCCGACGCG
>CAYVJM010000067.1:0-10060 GCA_964451695.1 uncultured Lentisphaerales bacterium
GCGCATGCGGGCGTGTCCCGAGCCTGTCGAAGGGCTTGTCTGTCGCGGTCGGCTTCGCCGCCCCGGTGCGCGCCCATCGGCCGCTCGCAACGCCGCGCGATCCTCGCGCCAGGCTGTGCAAGACCTGCGCCCAGAGGCCTGGGCGCAGGAAGCGTGTAAAAAGAAGGCAGCCGAGTGCCCCGACAGCCACGATTCAGCGAATTGACCTGCCGCGGAATATCCGCTACCATCTACGTAATTGAAATCGACCCCGGAAGACATGTTCCGAATGAAACCCCAGCTCGACGCCTTCCTCCGCCGCGCCGCCTTTTTCGTCTCCGCGACGGCGGCCATCTCTGCTTCGCTCATTCCGCACACGACTGTGGATGCCGACATTCCGCCGAAGGTCCAGTCCTACGAGCTTCCTTTCCACGTCGTCGTCTACTTCGTCGTCACGCTGACGGCGATGGTGGCGTTCGCGCGGCGGCGTCGGGACTCCGCCACGCGGCTGGACTTCCTCTTGGCCGGAGCGCTTTTCGGCGCCGTCATGGAGATCCTCCAGGCGACGCTGCCCGGCGTGGGGCGAACGGCCACGCTGCGCGACTTCTTCTCGAACCTGCTGGGAGCGGCCCTCGCCGCGGCGTTCGTGCCGTCGCGCTGGCTCCCGTCCCGCGAACTCCACGGTGAAACCGCATGAGCGAAACCGAAATCCTCCTCTCCATTCCCCCCGCCGCGGCGCAATCGGCGAACGACGGGACGTTCGCGCAGACGGTTTTCGCGGCCTCGGATCCGCCGGGGCGTCAGCTCGGTTCCGGCGGCGGCACGGCGAACTTGTTGATCGAGGCCTGGCGGGCCACGGGCGGCGGCCTCGGCCTGCGCGAGTGGTTGCGCGCCTCGCGCAAGCTGATCATCCACGGCAGCGGACAAAGCCGGCGGCTGCCGGCCTATGCGGCGGAGGGCAAGCTGCTGCTGCCGTTGCCGACGCTCGCCGCCACGAATGGCCAGCGCATCGACCAGACGCTTCTCGACATGCAGATCCGCGACTACGGCCACTTGTTGCGCCATGCGCCGGAACCGTACCGAGTCGTCGTCGCTTGCGGCGACGTGCTGATTCGGGAGGAGCGGGCCCTGCCCGCGTTTCCGGAGGCCGACGTGCTGATCGCGGGCATCCCAGCCTCCCCCGCGGAGGCGAGCAACCACGGCGTGATGTTCTGCCCCGCCGAGAATCCCGAATCGCTGGAGTTCTTCCTGCAGAAACCTAAGCCCGAACGGATCGCGGAGCTTTCGGGAAAGTGCAGCTTCTACCTCGACACGGGCATCTGGCTGCTCACCGAGCGCGCCGTGGACGTGCTGCTGGCCAAGTGCGGCTGGCGCGACGAGGCGTCCGCCTTCGCTGGCGGCGCATGCGGCGGTTACGAGCTCTTCGACAGTTTCGGAACGGCGCTCGGACGCGCCCCCGTGCAGCACGACGCGGCGATCGCCGAACTGCGCAGCGCGGTGCTGCCGCTGCCCAACGGGCGCTTCTATCACTTTGGCACGAACCGCAGCGTCTTCACCTCCATTGCGCAGCTCGCCAACCCCGCCGAATCGCGCCGCTCCTTCGGCCACGGGACCCGCGAGACGGCCCTCGACCGGATCGTCCTCCACGCCGAGGCCGCCGTGGCGGAGTCCATCCATCCGCTCTGGATCGAAAACGCCCATGTTCCGACCACCTGGACGCTGCATGGCGCGCACGTCGTCACCGGCGTGCCGCGCAACACGTGGTCCATCGAACTCCCCGCAGGCGTCTGCCTCGACATGCCTGCGATGCGGGGCGTCGCGGGGCGCGCGCTTCGCCTGTACGGCTTCGACGACGCCTTCAAGGGCCCCGTCGGAGCCACATCGACGCGCTGGATGGGGTTGCCTGCGCCGACGTGGTTCTCCCAGCGCGGCTTGTCGCTCCCCGAGGCCGGCATCGACCCCGATTCGGACATCCAGGACGCACCGCTCTTCCCGATTGTCGATCCCGACGACCCGGCGACGGCGGCGCTCCTGCGCTGGATGGCGGGGCCGGGTGGCGAACCGGCGATGCGGGCGCAGTGGCTTGCCGCGCAGCGGGTCTCGGCCACGGACATCGTGCAGGGCGCGGACGTCGCGCCGCTCCGGCGGCAGCGGCGCGAGCACCTGCGCCGCGAGCTGGGCGCCCAGTCCGCCTCGCGCTGGGCAGAGTGCGCCCGTCTCCTCGATCTCGAAGCCACCGCCGGCCTCTTCCTCGAACTCGGCATTGAGCCGCCGCCGGAAATCCCCGAGCGCGCGGGCCAGCCCCTCGCGCCGGTTCACGATGCGATGTTCCGCTCGGTGATTCTGGGCGGCGACGCGGCGCGGCGCGAAACGGCCTTCGCGCGATTGCGCAAGCTCATGATCGAGGAGATGACGCTCCAGCCCGTGAAGCCGGCCCGCAACGTCCTCGACGACCAGATCGTGTGGGGGCGTTCGCCGGCTCGGCTCGATCTCGCGGGCGGATGGTCGGATACGCCGCCCTACTGCCTCGAACACGGCGGGCAGGTCGTCAACGTCGCGGTGGACCTCAACGGCCAGCCGCCCGTGCAGGCGTTTGCGCGCGTCTGCGGAGCACCGCGGATCGTCCTGCACAGCATCGACCTTGGAATCTCGGAAACGGTCACGACGTACGCGGATCTCCTGAAGCCCTCGGATCTGGGCGGCTTCAGCATCGCGCGCGCGGCGCTTCGCCTGGCGGGGTTCGACCCCATGTTCCATCGCGACGGCGGCGCCGCCTCGTTGGAGGCGCAGCTCCTCGCGGAATTCGGCGGCGGCATCGAGCTGTCGATGCTGGCGGCGATTCCGAAGGGCTCGGGGCTCGGCACGAGCAGCATTCTCGCCGGGACGATCCTCGGCGTGCTTGGCGAGGTCTGCAGCCACGGATGGACGCCCCGGGACGTCTTCGCGCGCACGTCTGCGCTGGAGCAGATCCTCACTTCCGGCGGCGGCTGGCAAGACCAGGTGGGCGGTCTTTCGCCGGGTGTCAAGGTGATCCGCACAAATCCCGACCTCGCCCAGAGCCCGGACATCCGTTGGCTGCCGGAAGCGCTCCTCGAGGAGGGCATCCGCTCCGGTCGCTTCCTGCTCTACTACACGGGACTCACGCGGCTCGCCCGCAACATCCTCGGCGAGATCGTCCGCGGCATCTTCCTCAACAGCCGGCGGACGGTCGCGGCGATCGAGGACATCGCATGCAACGCGGCGTTCACGGCGGAGGCGATCCAGCGCAACGACGAGGCGGCGCTGCGTGAGGCGGTCCGGCGGAGTTGGCAGCTCAACTGCGCACTCGATAGCGGCACGCGCCCCCCGCAGGTGGCGCGGATCACGGACGCCATCGACCCGTTCGGCGCGGCGTACAAGCTGCTCGGAGCGGGCGGCGGCGGCTACCTGCTGATCCTCGCGCCGGATCTGGCGGCGGCAGCGGGCGTCAAGGACGCGCTGCTGCGCAACCCGCCGAACCCCCGGGCGCGCTTCGTCGCGATGGCCGTTTCCCGCACGGGCATGCAGATCACGAGAAGCTGAGCCCATGCGACGACGTCTCCTCCTCCTCCCCCTCTCCGGCCTGTTCATTCTCTTCGCCGCGATGGATGCCGACGCGCGGCTCTTCCGCGCCGACAACGGCGACTGCCGGCTGATCGGCGTGCCGCTCATGCGCCAGACAGGACGGAGCGATTGCGCCCCGGCGACAATGGCCGCCGTGCTCAACTACGCCGGCATCCCGGCCGACGCGCGCAAGATCGCGGCCGACTCGGGCAGCACGGACGCCACCGGCACGGACGTCGAGGCGATGCTCGGCATCGTGGCGAGCACGTGCGCCCAGCGCGGTCTGGTGATCGAGTCGCTCGTGGGCTTCGACTACGCACGCTACCGCCGGATCATCCTGGCGTACAACGACCTCGCCCGCAAAGCGGGGGCGAAACGGCTGTGGTTCGCGGACCGCGGGCATCTCGACTTGGCGAAGACATTCGCGGACGCGGACATCGTCCTCCTGCGCCGCGTGATGCGGAGACGCGAACGCGAGGCGTTTCGCCGGGCGGTTCAGACGGGCATCGACGCGGACGCGCCGCTCATCTGGGGCGTCGTTCTCGGCATCGCCCCGGAGCCTGAACTGGCGCCCTACAGCCACGGCGGCCACCTTCGTCTGATCATCGGCTACAACGCCAAGACCCGCGAGATCCTCTACGCGGATCCCTGGGGGCCCGGCCACCAGCTCAAGCGGATGGCTCTGGATGACGCGCACGCGATCACGATGTCGCTGCACCGGTTGAAGCCGGCGCAGCCGGGAAGGAAACGCTAGCCGCTGACCACCGAGCCCATCTTGAAGATCGGCAAGAACATGGCGACGACGATGCCGCCGATCACGACGCCGAGGAAGACCATCAGGAAGGGCTCCATGAGCGAGGTCAGCGTCGCAAGCATGGCTTCGACCTCCTCATCGTAGGTGTTGGCCACGCTTTCGAGCATTTCGTCGATGCGCCCGGACTTCTCGCCCGCTGCGATCATGCGAACCATGAGCAGGGGGAGGAACGGCTTGCCTTCGAGCGACGCGCTCAAGGTGCCACCGGCCTCGATCCCGCTGCGAGCGGAGAGCAGCGACTGCTCGATGACCTTGTTGCCCATCGCCTGGGCGACGATCTGCAAGGCGTCCAGGATCGGCACGCCGCTCGTGAGCATCTGCGCGAAGAGTCGGCTGAAGCGGGCGATCGAGACCTTCTGGACGAGCACGCCGAAGACGGGCAGCTTGAGGATGAAGCGGTCGAAGAGGAACGTGCCCCGCTCGGTTTTCTTCCATTTGGAGAAGCCCACGGCGAGCACGATGACGACGGGCAGGAGAATGTACCAGTTGCCGATAATGAAGTTGCTCGCCGCGACGAGGATGCGGGTCGGGCCCGGAAGCTGCTGGCCAAAGTCCTTGAACATGTCGGCGAACTTCGGCACCACGAAGGTGATCAGACCGAAGGCGATCAGCAACGCCAGCGACATGATCACGGTCGGGTACGTCATGGCGGACTTGACCTTGCGGACGAGGCGCGCGGAGGCGTCGAGCATGGCGGCGAGACGCTTCATCACGGCGGCGAACTGGCCGCTCTCCTCGCCAGCGGCGACCATGTTCACGTACATGGGTTCGAAAATTTTTGGAAACATGGCGAGGCCCTCGGAGAAGGGCGTGCCGCTCTCGATGACGTCCCGCAGCGTGCGAAGCACCTGCCGGAAGCCGGCATGCTGACATTGCTCTTCGAGCGTCGCGATCGCCGTGAGGATCGGCAGACCGGCATTCATCATGCCGGCCATCTGCCGAGTAAAGGGAATCAGCTCCTTCTTGCGGATGGTGCCGACGCCGCTGACCTTGTATTGGGTTTTCGCCATGGGATTCACCGTTCGTTTTCGTTTCCTGCGGCGTGCGGGCGCCGCGTCGCCGCCTGACCGTCAGACGGCGACAGGAGGAGGCCTTGCACCCTCACTCGCTGCCCGTGACCGCCAGCGCCGCGTTCATCGAGGTCACCCCCGCGCGGACCTTCAACATGCCGACCCGCTTGAGGGGGATCATGCCTTCGGCGATCGCCACGTCACGGAGGACCGCCGAGGTCGAGCCCCGGGTGATCTCCGCGCGGATGGCATCGGAAATCGGCAGTACCTCCATGATCGCGCCGCGCCCCTTGTAGCCGCTGTTGTTGCACTTGGGGCACCCCACCGACTCGAAGATCGTTCCGCCAGCCAGATCCGCCGGGTCGATCGCGTTGGCGGCGAGGATGTCGGGGGCGACCTCCGCTGCGCGCTTGCAGAAGGGGCACAGTTTGCGGTAGAGGCGCTGGGCCTGGGCGAGGATCAACGACGAGGCAATGAGGAAGGGGGGGACGCCCATGTCGATGAGACGGGCGATGACGCCGGCCGCGTCGTTGGTGTGCAGCGTGCTCAGCACGAGATGTCCCGTGAGAGCGGCCTTGACGGCGATGTCCGCCGTTTCGCCGTCGCGGATTTCGCCGACGAGGACGATGTCGGGATCTTGGCGCAGGACGGAGCGCAGCACGCTCGCGAAGGTCAGCCCCACCTGCTGGTTGACGTGGACCTGGTTGACGCCCGGCAGCTCGTACTCGACGGGGTCTTCGGCAGTGACGATGTTCACGTCCGGCTGGTTCAGGTCCTGAAGACAGGAGTAGAGCGTCGTGGTCTTGCCGGAACCGGTTGGGCCGGTGACGAGCAGGATGCCGTGCGGTTGCTCGATGGCGTGCTTCATCGCCTTGAAGGCGAAGTCGTCGAGACCCAACGAGGCGAGGCTCGGGGCGAGGTTGGTCTTGTCGAGCGTGCGCATCACGATCTTCTCGCCGTGGATCGTCGGCAGAATGCTCACGCGGATGTCGACGTCCTTGTTGAGCGCCTTAACGCGGAAGCGGCCGTCCTGCGGATTGCGGCGCTCGGCGATGTCCAGGTCCGCCATGATCTTGACGCGCGACACGATCGCGTTGTGCAACGCCTTGGGCGGGCTCGGCCGCTCGATGAGCGCGCCGTCGATGCGGTAGCGCAGGCGGGAGGCCTTCTCGAGCGCCTCGAAGTGAATATCGCTCGCGCCCGTGCGAAGCGCCTCGATGAGCATCATGTTGACCATCCGGATGACGGGCGCCGCGTCGGCGGATTCGACGGCCTGATCAAGGGATTCCTCCTTGACCGCTTCGCTGCTGATCTCAAGCTCGGTCTCGGGCGAGCGCATGATGTTTTCCATCGCGAGACCCGGGTTCTCCGAGTCCTTCTTGGCCCGAGCTCGCGCCAGCGCTTCAAGCACCTCCTTCTCCTGGGCGACGAGGGGGATGACCTCCAGACGCGTGGTCCGCGCAACTTCTTCCTGCATCACCAGGTCGAAGGGATCGCCGAATGCCACCGCGAGCCGGCCTCCGACCTGCATCAAGGGTAGCGCGCGGGCCCGCGCCCAGAGCTCCGCCGGCGCCAGCGCCGCCAGCTTCGCAGGAGGCTGGAACGCCCCGCGCAGGCTGATCGGCTGCATGTTGAAATAAGCCGCGACGGCCAGCAGCAGCGCCTCGGGATCCACCCGCTTGTTCTGAAGCAGAAACTTGTCCAGCGGCGTCCTGCCCGCCTCCGCCATCGCATCGCGGAGCTGGGCCTCGGACAACACGCCGCGCCGGATCAGCACGCCGTTGAAAGTTGATGTATCTTGCGGATCGGCCATGACTACCTCGGATTCCGTCAACGCCTGCGCGCCGCCTGAAGCGCACGGTTTTCGACGTTGATTATAGCAAAATCCATGCCACTCTGCGAGCGCGTGTCTGGGAGTCTCGGAACGGATTTCAGAGCGGAAGCAGCGCCTGGATCTCCGACCAGACGTCGCGGCGGCGGTAGGCGTCGAGACGCTGGCGCTGCTTCGCGAGGACGGCGGTCCGCAACGCCGGGTCGCGGGCGACGCGCCCGATCGTCTCGGCGATCGTGGCGGAGTCCGCACCGTGGAACAGGACGCCGACGCCGGCCAGCGTCTCCGGCACCGCCGCCTGCGCGTCCGCGAACACCGGCACGTCCCAGGCCATCGACTCGAGCAACGGCGCGCAGAATCCCTCGTGCTCGCTCATGCAGAGAAACGCCGTGGCGGTCGCATAGCAGGCGTTGAGCTCCGCAGCCGAGATGAACTCGGTGAGCAGGACGCGCTTGAGCTCCAGCGCATGGACGGAACCCAGCAGCAGCGATTTGTAGGCCTCCTGCCCGTTTGACGAACCGGCGATCACCAGCCGCGAGCGCGGCTCGACCGTGTTCTGGAAATGGTGGAAGACCTGGAGCAGCTTGTCGTGGCGCTTGTTGGGCACGACGCGGCCGACGTAAAGCAGGTTGAAGCAGCCGTCGTCCGCCAGCCGCGCCCGCATCCCCGGATCCACGGGACCGCTGCCGAACGCGCAGTCCGTCACGAGCGGCAGTACGCACACGTCGCGGTAGCCCAGTGCGCGAAGCTCGCCGGCGTTGAATTCGCTATCGGCGAGGTTGAACGCCGCGACCCCGGCCAGCGCCGCGACCTGGCGGCGGCCTTCGTCGAGGACCGCGGCCATGGGTGGATTGAGTCTCTCGAAGAAGCGCGAAGGCGTGACGTTGTGGTAGAGAATCGCCTTGCGGCACGGCAGCGTCGGGAAGAGGAGGTTGGCACGGCTGCCGATCGAGAGGTGGAGCAGCGCGAGATCCTCCGGCTTCGCCGAAGCCGCCAGCGCATCGAGATCCCCGACGTTCGCCCGCTCGTCCGGGGCCGTCGTCTCGCGGGCGCAGTGGATGCGGCTTTCAAGCCCATGCCGGGCGAAAATCCGGGCGAGCAGCGCGGCTTCGTCGCTGATCGCATCGCCCTTGCGGTAGCCGGCGACAAGCTGGTGGATGACGGGTCTTGGCATGGACGGCTCCACTAGGGCTCTCGAAGCGACGCCGGGTCAATGCCCGCCTGACGGAGTTTCTCGCCAACGGACTCGACGGTCTGGAGCCTGTAGCTTTTCGCCCACCACGCGGGCGCCTCGGCACTGCGTCCAAGCTTGACGAGGACGTCTCCGACGTGGTCGTAGACCTCCCAGCTCGGGTGCGTCTCGCGTTCGACGGCGCTGACGAGGCTCCGTAAGGCCCCTGCGTGGTCGCCGCGCTTGAAGAGAATCCAGCCGAGGGTGTCGAGGTAGGCGCAGTTGTCCGGTTCCGCCTTGAGCGCGCGGTCGACGAGGTCCAGCGCCCGGTCGAGATCGCGTCCCTGCAAGGCAAGGGTGTAGGCGAGGCTGTTCTGGACCATCGCGCTGTCCGGGTGGAGGGCCAGCGTCTGTTCGAGCAAGGCGATCGCGGCGGCGGCATCGCCCGAGAGATCGAGCGCGGCGGCGCCGAGAACAGCGCGGACCGGCGAATCGACCGCCCCGCCCCGCCCTTCGGCGAGCAGCGTCTGCGCCAGCGCGTATTCCGACATGGCCCCGGCGGCATCCCGGGCGTCGATGAGATAGTTGAGCCGCATCAGTGAAAAGGGATAGGCCAGCGCGTCAGGGCGTGGGTGGCGACCGATCTTGGCGGCGATGGCCGCGGCGTCGAGCCCCTTCAGATCATCGGCGGCGGGGAAGACGATCGGCATCACGAGATCGAAGTGCGAGGGGTCTGCGAGCAGCGCCCGCTCCGCGAGACGCGATGTCGTCGCCGGCGCGGCGCCGCGATTCTGCGCGTAGCGCATCGCCAGCGCCAATCGGAATCCAGCGGCGAACTCGCGGTCGGCCACGGCCTCGGCCAGCGTATCGGCCATCGCCGGCAGCAGGTCGGGCGAGGCCACGGCCACGGCCTCGCGGCGATCCGCCAAGGCCACGACAAAGGCGGCGGCAGGGCGAAGGACGTCCTGCGCAACCGCCCCGTCCGCGCGCCGTTCGGCGAGAAGGCGCCTGAACGCGTTCAGCGCCGACTCGGCGCGCCCGAGAGCGACCCAGCCCGCGACTTCCTGAAAGTCCACCTGCAGGCGGGGGTCGACCTTTCCCCGTTGATTGGCGGGGGCGGGGGTCGGAAGCTTGCGAAGTGCCGCGATTCCCTCGGCGAACGCCTCCGAATCACCGGCCTTCACGGCGAGCCGGCAGAGCTGCGACCAAGCTGCGGGAATCTCGGATTGTCGACGGGCGAAACCGCGTTGCGCATCAAGCGCCCCGCGAGCGTCGCCAAGGGCATCGAGCGTCTCGACAAGCTTGTCGTGGATGTCCCGGGAGTCAGGGTCAAGTTCGGCAGCTTGCCGAAAAAACGAGACGGCCGTCGCGGCGCCTGTCGGCGCATGCGCCTCGTCGAGATAGCAGAGGCCTTGCGCATAGCGCGACAAGGCCTCGGCGAGACTTGAATCGTAAGGCGGGTCTTCCTGAGACTCCAGCCCTCCGGCAAACCCGGAACAGCAGGACAGGAGGAAAAGAAGCACCCTGGTGCAAGCAGCCCGTCTCATGGTGCTCATGAAACTCCCGCCCTACTTGTTTTTGTGGCGGCCAAGCTTCATGCGTTTGCGGTGCTTGTGCTTGGACATCTTCGCACGGCGCTTCTTTTTGATCGAGCCCACGTCGGGATTCTCCTC
>CAYVJM010000068.1:0-4830 GCA_964451695.1 uncultured Lentisphaerales bacterium
AGTGGAGGAACTCGTGCACTGCGATGCCGACCGGCGTGCCGCCGCGCCAGAGCGCGACGACGATGTCCGGCCGGAAGCCCGAGTCGTAGATCTTCCGCGCGAGCGCGAAGCTGTCCCGCGTGAGTCCGTTCGAATCGAGGTAGACCTTGTCGTCCATTCTGGCGCTAGAGCGGGAACTGGTCGGGGCATCGAGATTTGAACTCGAGACCTCTTGCACCCCAAGCAAGCGCGCTACCAGGCTGCGCTATGCCCCGACGTGAAGATTGCTTTGCCGTTTGCGGCAATGCGTGAAAGGTAGCAAATGCCCCTCGCCCGTGTCAACGAAAAGTATCGGGTAAAAGTGAAATCGGCAGATTGACAAAGACGGGAGCCTTCCAGCATACTACGCCTCCGGAATTGCCTCTCAAAACCATGAACGCCTCCCGCTGGTACATCCTGCTCGCCGCCGTCTCCGCCGTCCTGGGCGTCCTCTTCCTGCTGCCCATCGCGCTCGTCGTCAAGGGCGGGTTCTGGGTGGACGGCGCCTTCACGTTCGACTACCTGTTCGGCGTCTTTCGCAACCCGATCTACGCGGAGGGCCTGCTCAACAGCTTCGCCATCGCGGCCGGGACGACGCTCTTGGCGATGGCCATCGCGCTGCCGCTGGCCTGGCTCTCGCACAAGTACGCCTTTCCCGGCAAGGCGCTCTTCTCCGCGCTCGTGCTCGTGCCGATGATCCTGCCGCCCTTCGTGGGGGCCATCGGCATGACGCAGATCCTCGGCCGCTACGGCGTCCTCAACGCGCTGCTCGGGACGTCCGTCGACTGGCTGGGCGAGGCGCGCTACCTCGGCGTGATCGCCATCCAGGCGCTTTCGCTCTACCCGATCGCCTACCTCAACGCCTCGGCCGCGCTGGCGAACATCGATCCGGCGATGGACGAGGCGGCGGCGAACCTCGGCTGCCCGGGCTGGCGGCGGTTCTTCCGCATCACGCTGCCGCTCATCGCGCCCGGTCTCTTCGCCGGCGGCACGATCGTCTTCATCTGGAGCTTCACGGAGCTGGGCGCGCCCCTGATGCTCAACTACACGACGTGCGCCTCGGTGCAGGTCTTCGACGCGCTCAAGGAGATCGGCTCCAGCCCGTTCCCGTACGCGCTCGTGTTCGTCGTGCTCGCGTGCAGCACGGCGCTCTACGCCCTCGGCAAGCTCGTCTTCGGCCGCAGCGCCCACGCGATGCAGGGCAGGGCGGCGGTCGCCTTCTCGCCGACGCGCCTGCGCGGCGCACGCGTCCTGCTGCCCCTCGTCCCGTTCCTTCTCGTCACCAGCCTCGCGCTGCTGCCCCATCTCGGTGTGATCCTGACGAGCTTTTCGAAGCCGGGTTCCTGGTACGGCTCGGTCCTGCCGCAGGCGTTCACCACAGCCAACTATGTCGAGGCTCTGGGGCACGACATGACGGTCCTCTCGATCCGCAACAGCCTGCTCTTCTCGTCGATCGCCGTTTTCCTCAACCTCGGGCTGGGCCTGGCCGTTGCCTTCATCGTCGTGCGCTCGAAGGTGCGCGGCGCGGCGGTCCTCGACGCCGTGGCGATGATCCCGCTGGCCGTGCCGGGCCTCGTGATGGCGTTCGGCTATCTGGCGATCAGCTCGTGGCTGGCCAACCTCGGCTGGGTGCGCGAGAGCCGGCTCTGGACGGCGCTCTTCGACGTGCGCGTCAACCCGACGCTCTTCCTCGTCATCGCCTACGCCGTGCGGCGTCTCCCCTACATGGTGCGCTCCGCGGCCGCGGGCCTGCAGCAGACCTCCGAGGCGTTCGAGGAGGCGGCCGCGAATCTCGGCGCCTCGCCGGCCGTCTCGCTGCGGCGCATCACGCTGCCGCTGATCACCGCGAACCTGGCAGCCGGCGTCCTCCTCGCCTTCGCCTTCAGCATGCTGGAGGTCTCGGACAGCCTGATGCTCGCGCAGCAGGCGCGGTTCTACCCGATCACGAAGACGATCTACGAACTCTTCCAGCTTCTCGGCACGGGCCGCTATCTCGCCTCCGCTCTCGGCGTGTGGGCGATGGCGTTCCTCGCCGTGGCGATCGTGGGCACCAGTCTCCTGCTCGGGCGCAAGATGGGCGCGATCTTCCGCGTATGACGCTGCTCCCGGACATTCTCGTGGCTCCTCTGGCCGCGTCGTTGCTCGCCGCCGCGGCCTCTGGCGCCGTGGGGACGCTGGCGCTCGTGCGCCGCAGCACGTACGTCGCCGGCGCCGTGTCCCACGCCGTGCTGGCGGGCCTCGGGCTCGCGCAGTATCTCGCCGTCGTGCACGGCGTCGCGGGGTTCCCGCCGATGCTCGGGGCGCTGCTGGCCGCCGCCGCCGCCGCGCTCTACATCGCCTTCGCGCAGTCCCGCGGCGCGCAGCGCGCGGACGCCGCGCTCGGGGCGACATGGGTCGTCGGCATGGCGATCGGCATCGTCTTCATCAACGCCACGCCGGGCTATCAGGGCGACCTGATGAACTTTCTCTTCGGCTCGGTGCTCCTCGTCTCGGGCGCCGACCTCGCGGCGATGCTCGCGCTGGACGTGGCGATCTTCGCGGCGCTCGCGCTCTTCTGGCGCGGGATCGTCTCGATCTGCTTCGACACGCAGCTCGCGGCGCTGCGCGGCGTGCGGACGCCGTTCTTCGAGACGGTCTTCTCGCTCGTCACCGCCGTGGCGGTGGTCGTGCTCGTCAAAGTCGTGGGGATCGTGCTGGCGATCGCGCTGCTGACGCTGCCCGCGATGGCGGCGCACCGCCTCGCGCGCCGCCTCGTGCCGATGATGGCGCTGAGCGCGCTCTTCGCGTTCGCGGCGATGGCCGGGGGCCTCGCGACGAGCTGGCGCGCGGACATCCAGCCCTCGGCTCCGGCCGTGCTCTTCGCCGCCGCCTTCGCGGCCGCCGCCTCGCTCGCCAAGACCCTCCGCCGCGGCCGCTGAACCGCCGAACTGCGACTTGAACCCAGCCGGGCGGTCTGATAGACTAGAGCCGTTTGAAAAGCCTGTTGTCAGGGCATAAAAAGAGAAAGGGTTGCTCCATGTCGCTTTCATCGCGTCCCGATTTCGCCAAGCTCGCCGCCTCCAAGCGCGCCTTCACCCCGTTCGACGCCGATCTTGTCGGGCCCGTGCCCACGATCGCGATCACGCCCGTCGCGGACGGCCGAGCCGGCGCGTTCGAGGACAACGCCGAAAAGACTTGGCGCATGGCGGAGAAAGTGTACGACCTCGTCACCCAGAACGTCTGCCTGCCCGACGGCCGGCCCGTGCGCGTCGTCGTCGCCCCCGAGATCGTCTACGGCGCGCGCTCCGGCGCCATCGCCCAGGCCGCCTACGCGAAGGAATGCGTCGTCGCCAACATCTGGGTCGCCCGCTCCTGGTGCTACAGCGACGAACTCATGTCCGCCTGCCAGGGCCTCGGCTCCTCCGAATGGCAGCAGGCCGCTTGGGGCCTCAACCAGACCGACCGCCCCGGCGCCGTGTGGCTCAAGGCGTTCTGCGCGGCGATGGACGAGAAGAAGCGCCCGATCTTCTCGATCTACAGCGCCGACCTCGAGGACGAGAACCAGCCGCTCAACGCCTTTGTCTCCGAGCGCCTCCTGCGCTTCGCCCGCTGCGCCGCTGCCGTCGGCTGGATTCGCGGCAAGAACTACCTCGGCATCGGCGGCGTCTCGATGGGCATCATCGGCTCCGACCTGCGCCGCAACCAGATTCTCCAGACCTTCGGAATGGGCTCCGCCTCGTTCGACATGTCCGGCCTCGACACCCGCATCAACGCGGGCTTCTACGACGAGGCGGAGGTTGAAAAGGCGTTCCAGTGGATGAAGGCGTCGTTCACCTTCGACTATGGCAAGGGCAAGCGCCCGCTCCCGCCCGACGAGCTGCTGCGCCAGTGCTGCCGCCTCGCCGTCATGGTCAAGGATCTCATGCGCGGCAACCCGAAGCTCGCCGCGAAGAATGTCGAGTGGTCGCAGGGCTACAACGCCGTCGGCGCCGGCACGCAGGGTCAGCGCCAGTGGACGGACGGCCATCCGAACTTCGATGTGGCAGAGTCCCTGCTCAACTCGATGTTCGACTGGAACGGCTACCGCCCCGCCATGCCCGTCGCCACCGAGAACGACTCCAAGAACGGCGTCGGCATGATCGTCGCCAACGCCCTCTCCGGCGGCATGTCCCAGCTCTTCGCCGACATCCGCACGAACTGGACGCCCGCCAGCATCAAGAAGGCCAGCGGCAAGAACGTCGAGAAGATCTGCCCGCGCGGCATCATCGACAAGCGCAACTCCGGCGCCGGCGCCCTCGAGTACGGCATCGACCTCTACAAGATCTGCGGCCTCCCCCGCTCCACGCCCGTTCAGCAGGTCGTCGCCAAGTACCGCGCCAACCCCAAGCTGCAGCAGAAGGCCATCGCCGCCATGATGAAGGCCACGCGCTACATGGCCGCCGCCCTCACCTACTTCCCCGGCGACGGCCTCTCCAGCCACTACCGCTCGCCCGGCGGCCTGCCCATGACGGCCTACCGCTACAACATGGTCGGCGACCAGTTCACCTGCTCCGTCGTCGAAGGCGAGACCGTCGAGCTGCCGGAAGACGTCGCGAACCTCATCTCGAAGCTCACCGACGCGACGTGGCCCGAGACGTACTGGACGCCCTACGGCATGACGTCCTTCGAGTACATGGACAAGATCGGCCCCAACCACGACGCCAACAGCCTCGGTCTCATCGGCGCCGACCTGCTTACGTTCAACGCCATGCTCCGCATCCCGGTCGACATGCACAACGTCCCCGCGGACCAGGTGTTCCGGCCCACGATGTGGAATCGCTTCGGCGGCGACGA
>CAYVJM010000068.1:4930-9995 GCA_964451695.1 uncultured Lentisphaerales bacterium
CTCCACGCGCTGCCGGCCGTGGCGGAGCTCAAGGCGCAGCTCGGCGCGGAGGTCCACTGGGCCGTCCAGCCTGCCTTCGCGGCGCTTGTTCGCCGCTTCGCCTGCGTGGACGAGGTGCTCGAGGTTCCGCGTCCCTCCGATCTCGCCGGCTTCCTTCGCGCTCTGCGCGCCCTTCGCACGCGCCGCTATGATCTCGTCGTGGATCTGCAGGGGCTTATGAAGAGCGCGCTCGTCGCGCGCGCCGCTCGCGCGCCGCGCCGCATCGGCCCCTCCTTCGCCCGCGAAGGCTCGCGCCTGTTCTACCACGAACTCGCCGGTCACCGCGACAAGAGCCGTCACGCCGTCGAGGAATGCCTCGACATCGTGCGCCATCTCGGCCTCGCCATGCCCGCCGAGCCGCGCTTTCCCCTCGACGTCCCCGCGATCGACCTCGACGCGCTCGCGCCGCTCCCCGGCGGCGGACCGCGCATCGCCGTCGCGCCCGCTTCGCGCTGGGCCAGCAAGAACTGGCCCGAGGCGCACTTCGCCGCGTTCGTCCGCCTCGCCGTCGAACGTCACGCAGCGCGCGTCTACCTCGTCGGCGGCGGCGGCGACGCACCGCTCGCCGAGCGCATCGTCGCGGCGGCCGGCGTTCCGGCCGCGAACCTCTGCGGACGCCTCTCGCTGGCGGAATCGCTGGGCGCGCTCGCGCGTTGCGAGGCGCTGCTGACCAACGACTCCGGCCCGATGCACATGGCCGCCGCGCTCGGGGTCAGATGCGTTGCGCTCTTTGGCCCCACGCTGCCCGGCCGCACGGGCCCCTACGGAGCGCGCCACACGGTGCTGCGCGTGGCGGGGTGTCCACCCTGCCAGAAGCGAATCTGCCCGAGAGGCGACCCGGTTTGTCTACACAACATCGCGCCGGAGACGGCCGAGAAGGCGGTCTTCGGCGCGTAAGATTGCGGTGAACGAGCCGGAACGTCGCGGTGCGCCTACTTGGCGGCGGGCGCTTCAGGCGCGGTAGCGGCAGGCACGACGACGGCGGGAGCGGCAGGCGCTTCAGGCGCGGGAGCGGCAGGCACGACGGCGGCGGGAGCGGCAGGCGCTTCGGGGATTTCCACGAGCGGGGCCTCGGCGTTCATCGAGTCGAGGGCGGCGGCGGCATCCTCCGTCGATGCCGCGGGGGCGGGGGCGGCCGGGGCGGCCGTCGGCGCGATGCGTTCGGCGACGGAGGCGCTCTGGCCCTTCGGGCGGAGCATGACGAGCAGCGTCGTGTTGACGAGGAAGATCGCGGCCAGGATGACCGTGGTGCGCGTGAGCACGTTGCCCATCTGCGCGCCGAACACGGCCTCCGCGCCGCCGCCGAAGCTCAGGCCGACGCCCTGCCCCTTGGAGCGCTGGATGAGGACGATGCCGATGAGCAGGAGGCAGATGACAGCCTCGAAGCCCATGAGGATTCGAATGATGATGTCCATGGTGTGATCTCTCCGTTTCGAACGATTCCGGGGCTACGCGATCGCCGCCTTGACGATGCCCGCGAAGTCCGCGGCGACGAGGGAGGCGCCACCGATGAGGCCGCCGTCGATGTCCTTCTGCGCAAGCAGGCCGGCCGCGTTGCCGGGCTTCATGCTACCGCCGTAGAGGATGCGGACTGTCTCGGCCGCCGCGGCGCCGAAGCGCTTCGCCAGCTCGGCGCGGATGAAGGCGTGAACCTCCTGCGCCTGCTCGTCCGACGCCACCTTGCCGGTGCCGATCGCCCAGACGGGCTCGTAGGCGATGACGAGCTTGTCGAGATCCGCCGTGGCGAGGCCGTCGAGACCCTTGCGGACCTGGCGTCCGACGACGTCGTTCGTCACGCCCGACTCGCGCTCGGAGAGCGTCTCGCCGACGCAGACGATGGCGACGAGGCCGGCGGCGATGGCCGCCTTCGTGCGCTGGTTGACCGTCTCGTCCGTTTCGCCGAAGTACTGGCGGCGCTCGCTGTGGCCGATGATCACGTGGGTGCACCCGGCGTCCTTGAGCATGGCGGTCGAGGCCTCGCCCGTGTAGGCGCCGCTGGCGGCCCAGTGGACGTTCTGCGCGCCGAGGGCGATGCAGGAGCCCTTCGTCTCGACCGCGACGGCGGGGATCGTGAGGAACGGCGGGCAGACGAGCACTTCGGGACCGGAGCACTTGCCGGGGACGCCGCCGCAGGGCAGCGCCGCCTTGATCTCCTTGACGAGTTTCGCCCCCTCCGCGGAGGTCTTGTTCATCTTCCAGTTTCCGGCGATCAGAATGCGACGCGACATGGCGGTGTTCCTCAATGCTATTCAGGAGTTGAAAAAGAGCGGCCGATTATGGAAAAAAACCGGCAGAATGTCAATTGAGAATCAAGGACGATTGCGCGCGGGTCAGTTCCCGGGGTGTGCCACAAAGCGAGGTGGAACGACGCCGTCCCGGCTAGCCGAACTTGGCCGCATTGTCGCGGGAGCTACTGCGATGGGCGGGGTTTCGCAGAACTGATAACGGTGCGGGGTTGTCGAGGGAAAATGGCAGACGACGACGCGCGCTGGACGCGATTTCAGGAATCGGGCCTGGCGTCGGCGACTTAACGCGCTGCCGATCAACGAGATGAATACGATCAAATTCGCGGTTTGACGTCGAAACCCACGTCGGTCATTCGCTTTTTATGTCTTTTGGCATGGACTCTGCTTGTTCTGAGGCGCGATGTCGGCCGAGCATCGGCAATCGTGCCGAGCGCCCGTGTTGGCATCCAACTGAAAAACGAAAACGAAAGAGAACAAATGAAGAAGCATCAACTGACCCAAGGTTTCACCCTCGTTGAAATCATGATCGTCGTGGCCATCATCGCCATTCTGGCGGCCATCGCCATTCCGAACTTCATCCAGAACCGCAAGGATTCGCAGAAGAACGCCTGCATCTCCAATCTCAAGCAGATGGCCGGGGCTTGCGAGCAGATCAAGATGAAGGGCCTTACGCCGGTAAACAACGGAACCACTGATGAGGCCTCCGTCGGGACCTACATCAAGGGCTACACCGATCTGGCTTGCCCGGGCAACAAGAAAAGCGGCACCTATCCCATTCCCACGGGTGATGCGGATCCTGCGTGTCCTGCGACCGACACCGACCACGTGCTCTAGTTTCTGGCATGAGTTGCGAGGACGCTTTCGCCTTGACCTAACATGATCAACATGTTTTCTGTGGTGGAAGCTAAAAGGGGTGCAAAATCTTGAAAAGGTTTTGCACCCTTATTCATTTTCAAAAGGCCGCACGAAACCGGAGCGAGCTGTGTCAGGCCGGACAAAATAGAGACTAGGCGTGCCACCTGCCGAGTCTTCGGCTCAACATCCGTCAAGCGGGTGCGTATTGAGCCCCTTTGTCTGAAAGCGATCGCAACCGGATCCCTTGTGCTCTTGCGTTCTTCAAGGAGGCCTAAAACGCCACCCTCTCACATACCGCAGAATATGACTGTTTTTTCATCAGAAATCTCCGCCAGACGACTTCTCGGCCTGACTATGTTGGGTGGGCTTTTGCATATTCTCGTGTATTTCCTCGTCGGATGGGGTCATTCTGATGGAGCCGTGTTTCCCATTTCACAGCCGGATTCATTGCTGTACTTCCAGTCGGCGAGGCAGATCGCCCGGGGCATGGCCTTCGAATACACGCCAGGTTCTGGTGTGTCCACGGGCAGCACGACCCATCTCTATCCTTTCATTTTGGCGATCCCCTACGCCCTTGGCGCAACGGGGGACGCCCTTCCCCTTGCGGGGTTTCTCATCAACGCCCTCTTCTATCTGGGATTCATCGGGTGCTGGGTGCTGGCGGTTTTCAAACTAGTCCCTTCCTCTCTGGGCAGGGTGTTTGCCTGCCTGATGCTCGTGTTGAGCGGCCAGTCCGCCTACACGGCGGCTTCGCAGTCCGACATGGGGCTTTTCATGTTGGTCAGCTCGGGAATGTTGGCCGCGGTCTTGTACAACCGCTGGACGCTTTTCGGATTTCTGCTGGCGCTGGCACCATGGTGCCGCCCCGAGGGCGTACCGATGGCCCTGCTCTTCGTCTTGGTGGCCTTTGCATCTCGTTTGATCGTCAAACTGACGATACCATGCAGGGCTTGGATCTGTGGCGGCGTGGGCGCGGCATCGGCGGCGGGTGTCTTCGTCTTCAATCACTGGCTTACCGGAGACTGGCAGTTCCAATCAGTTCTGAACAAGGGTTTTTTCAATAAGTTCGACCTGCTTCCGGCTTTGTTGGCCGCTGGGGTTGAGGCGGTAAAAGTGATGCGGGAACTGCTTCTGGGCTTGTCTTCTGACGCGCCCCGTGATTTCTTCTACTTGCCTTTGCTTGGGTCGGTGGCGGCGTTCATCGGCATTTGCACGCGTCCTTGGAAGCGTGACTGGGCATGGAAGGAAATCTGGTGGCTCGCTGCGAATGCTACTGCTTTGATGATCGTGGCCACGAGCGGGTGGCAGGGAACGAATTATGACCGCTATCTGGGATGGGTGTTTCCGATATGGCTTGTTTTCATTGGACAAGGTGTTGAGTGGTGCTTTCTCAAAGCCAAGACACCGGTCGCCAAAGGGCTCTTTCCCGGAGCTGTCCTGAGCTACCAGGCCACTGGAGCCATCATCTTGGTGTGTGCTTTTGCATCCACCAGCACGGAAGGCTTGGTTCTCTACGACTCGTTGAAAAGTCTCTTGCGGTGCATTCCCGCAGACGCGTCGATCGGCGGATTTGGTGGAGTCTCGACGATTGCATATTGCCAAGGTGTTGTCAATGAATCGTCGCAGGCGCGAGTCGACAACTTCTCGGGCATCTACTCGCCCCGGTACTTGGCCCAGTCGCCCGTATGCAACCTTGAGCGACTCAAGCATGATTCCAGTATGAGGTTCAAGTATTGGTACTTTCCAGACCCTTCGTTGAAGGTGTGGGACGTCGATCTCGCGGGTTTTTGCAAGGATACCGCGGGCGTGACGCTGGCCGGAATGTCGCTTCGTCTGGTGGACTGGGGCCTGCTGGATCGGGCGATCGAACCGCGTCTGCCGGACAATGGCTGGCAGATGGTTGACCAACTCGATGTCGGCTACCC
>CAYVJM010000069.1:0-6001 GCA_964451695.1 uncultured Lentisphaerales bacterium
TGCCGATCGCCGATGCCGCCGCGCCGGTGCCGGCGCCGATCGCGAAGGGGAGGGGACGTCAGTTCTGGGTCACGCTCCACGCGCCCCGCGATGCCAAGCCCGGCATCTACGCCGCGGATCTCGTGCTCGAGACGAATGGCCGTTCCTTGGGATCCCTTCGTCTGAACGTGCGCGTGCTTCCCTTCACGCTTCCGGCCCCCCGAACCCGCTATGATCGGGCGAAGCCCTTTCACACCGTGATCGGGCATGGCGGCGATCCAGAGCTCTTGCGCCGCCGCGGCGATGCGGCCGATCTCGTCCGCCATCAGATCTCGGGCGTTGCGGCGTCCACCTTCGCGGAGGCGGCGGCCCTTTCGTCCGCAGCGGGGCCGATGCGTCCGGTGTGGCTAGCCGCGCCCGGTGAATTGGCGCGCGCTGCAGGACTGGGCGGCGGAGCCGATCCCGCCGGCTGGACGACCGCTTCGGTCTCCGCCGCGCTCGCGGAAGCGGAGCGGACGTTGAAACATCGCGACGTGCGGTTCTTCGTTCCCGGCGATCTGCCCGGCGGCGTCGATGCGCGCATCGCGGCCGCTCAGGCGATCCGCGCGGCCGGCGGCGGGGTCTGGTCCCTGGGCGATGGCGCGGATTTCGAAAAGACGGGCTACGGCATCGACGCGCAGGTTCTCGCGGGCCCCCCGGACCGGCGGACCGCCTCGCGTTGGCATCTCATCGGGCGCGAGCTCCTCGGTTGCATGCCGCCACATCCGGGCGCCGAAAACCCCGAGCGATGGCGGCGGACGAAGGGGCTGCTGCCGTATTGGGCCGACTACGATGGCGTGGTCGTCCCCGGCTTGCTCGATGCGCAGCATCCGTGGCGCGACCCCGCGGAGGGGCGACGTCGTTCGCGCAGCCTCGTCTACGAAGCCGGCGGACGCTGGATCGACACGCTCGCCTGGGAGGCGGTGCGCGAGGCCGTCGACGATGTTCGCTACTTTACGCTGCTGGCGGAGCTGAGCCATACGGCCAGCGATTCAGCCCGGCCCGAGACGGTGGCCGAAGGAAGGAAGGCGAGCCAGTGGTTCGAGCTCGTGAATACGGAGTCCGTCGATCTTGACACGCTGCGTCTGGAAACCATCGCCTGGATCCTCAAATTGCAGACCGTCGTCGAGGCGGGGAGGGGAGTTCGGCCATGAAACGGGCGTACATGCTGCTCGGGTTGCTGCTCCTGTCCATGCCAGGCATTGGCCACGCTGAACCCTTGACCTACGCCTGCACGTGGGAGGGGGGCCGATGGAACAAGCTGATGGACGGCACGTTTGCCGCGAGCAGCGCAGAACATCTCGCGATGCGTCCGGAACGTTTCGACGCGCGCTTCGCGCCGGCGGGCTCCGGCGCCGTCGATGCCGCAGCGAAAAGCCCGGCCGGCTTCTATGCCGTCTGCAACGGCACGGGTCTGCTCCTGGCGGTGCGCACGGACAACTCGGACGTGGCGTGGATGCGCTTTTTCTTCCAGCCCGTCGACGCCTCGCCCGGCGAAATGCCCCCGCCCTATGATCTGACCGTCGGGATGCGCCGCCCGGTCGACGACCACCCGCTCGTGCCGTTTGGCGTTCCGCTAAATTTCACGGAGCGCTCCGCCCGTTACGCCTATCTGGTCGCCGAATCATCCGTCTTCTCGCCGAGTCTCGCGCGCCAGCCGCTCGGAGACGCCGCCACGATCCAGCGCTTCCCACAGAAGGACGGGGGCCTGTGGGTGGCCTGCTTCCTGCCGTGGGGAGCGATCCCCGAATTAGCTCCAGGGGGCGAGGGGTTTCGGCGCGCGTTGCGGCTCGGCATCGCCTGCGGCGGATCGGATGGCGTGCTGGCCTGGGGCGGCGCGGAGGCGGGCGTTGCGGGCGGCGTTCTGACCCTGCCCGTGTTTTCCTCCGGGCAGTTCGACGACATCCTGCGCAGTTGGCTCACCCTCGGTGCCAATCCAGGTGGTCGCTACCAGGGCGCCGTCGAGCGCCTGCGCGCCGCCTGGACCTTGGCCAAACGCGAGACGGCCTTCGGCGATCCTGCCGCCTCTGCGTCGTCTTGGGAGAAGGGCAGCGCAAACGGCGACACGATCTTCTTCGAACGGGTCGTCGAGCCGCTCCTGGCGCGAAATGCCGCGTTGGCCGAGCGCATTGCCAAGCCGCAGGCCGCTGGAGCCGCACCGCCCGTCCTGTCGATGGACGCAGTCCGCCGTCGCGACCAACTGGAGACTCTGCCACAGCTCCTGGGCGTGCTGGATGTCGTCGAGCGGGAACGCCGTGCATTTCTCATGGATCGGCTGTTCAACCGCCCGCTTCCCGAGCAGCGCGATCCCTCATCAGGCAAAAGCGGTTCGACCCAGGAGAAACCGTATTTCGACCTGGAGATCCGCAACGCGGTCGACATCGACAACTTGCTTGAGGAGCCCGCCCCATGATGCCGATCCAAAGCCTGCTTGCTGGCGTTGCGCGCCAGTGCCAACGCAGCCGTCTTGTGACGCTGGGCGTCATCGCCCTCGCGTCGTGCGCTGCCGCGCGTCCGGTCGTGGACTTGTCGTTCAACCCGGCGGACGCCGCCCCGCCCGCCGTCTTGAAGCTCGGCGCGGGCGCCAAGGTCGGCGACGGGCGCGCCCCTAGCGGTTCGGGTGTTTTCGTCTTCGACGGCACCGAGGCCGCAGTAGCCACGTTCGAGGCTCCGGGGTTTGCGGAAAAGCTTCGCGGCGACGATGCGACCGTCAGCCTGTGGTTCCGTGCCGACGACTTCCATGACGGCGCGATCGGCCTTGGCTGCGCAGTTCAGAAGGCGCCAGGGTGGGGACTCAGCCACCTCGCCGTCAACCTGGAAACCTTGCCGACCGTCTTCGGGAAGCAGTCCGTGGGCTCGGGGATCGACCGCGACATCGCGCCCGGCCGCTGGCACCACGTGGCGTATGCGTACTCGGCATCCAACCGCGTCTTCAGGGTCTACTTTGACGGCCGGCTCCAGAGCGACTACCGCGTGGGGCACACCGAGCCGACGCCGCTGAAGGATCTGCTTGCGCCGCTAGGTCGGAAGTTCCGCGGGCAGCTCGCCGACGTCCGCATCTGGAACCGCGTCCTGGACGAAAAGGCGATGCTGGCCTTCACGCCTTCGTCCGAGGCGGTTGACGAGGTCTGCCGGAAACTTGGCGCGCTGCGCGACGCTTCCGTCCATGCCGGATTTCGCGCATGGTGCGAGGCGTGGCGGGCGGAGGCGGCGGCCCAGCGACAGCCCGCGGCGTCCACGACGACGCGATGGCAGGCGCTTCAGGACGCGATGGATCTGGCACCGCGGCTTGCAGCCTGGACAAAGGAAGTCGCTCCCGGGTCCGCTCTGGCGGCTTCGCCGCTGATCTGCCTCGGCATCTACCCCTACAGCCACGAGAAGCGGCTTCCCTTCGTTCCGCCCTCGGATGGGCGGGTCGTCGACGCCCTTCGCCTCCGCGCGGCGCAGGGCGAGCACGAGGCCACGTCGTTCATGGTGCTTCCGTTGCGCGATATGGCGACGTTCGAACTGAAGGTCTCGGCACTCGAATCGGACGCCGCCACGCTACCCGCCACCTGCATCGATCTTCGCGTCGTCAAAGTCTGGTACGCCCCGTCGCTTTCCTGGGACATCTATTTTGCCGGCGGGCGCGAGTTTCCGAAGCTCCTGCCCGAGTTGTTGCTGCACGACGACGCGCTCGTCCAAGTCGACGAGGGCGCACGCCGGAACCGGCTTCGCATCGACTATCCCTCGGGTTCGCGTTACGTGGACATCAGTTCACCGGGCGGCAAGGCGGAGGTCGCGCCCTTCAACTACGTGATGGAGCCCGTCGCGGACAGCCCGGCGCTGCGTCCGCTGCCGCTCACGTCGGGGCGGTTCCAGCAATTCTGGCTGACGGCGCGCGTTCCCGCTGGCGCGACGCCGGGCGAATATCGCGGCACAGTGGCGATGGTGGTTGGCGGGAAGGAGGTTGGTCGGATCGCGCTCGCGCTCGAGGTGTTGCCGTTCGCGCTGCCGCGCGCCCGGACGCGCCATGATCTTTCGCGCGAGTATATCGGCGGCATGATGCACCATTGCAACCTGGGCGATCAGATCGCCATGGGCAAGAGCCGCGCCGACGCCGAACGCCGCCTGCTGGCCGAGTTCCGCAACATGGCCGAGCACAACATTCTCCACCCCTTCGGCCCATCTTTCGACAATCCGGCGCAGGACGACCTCGCCATTCGCCAGCTCGAGATCATGCGCGAGGCGGGACTCCCCTGCACGCTGATCTTCGGGGGCTCCGCAACCGACATGGGCTGGTATGGCTCGGAATCCTCGCCGGAGAGCGATCCCGAGGGACTCCGCGAGGCGGTCGACCGCTTCAATGCGCGCATTGACCGGCAGATGGCGCTCTGGGACGTCCATGTCGGCCACCGCAATGTCTTCTTCAGCGGCGTGGACGAGGCCGGGCCGTGGGGCGTGCGCCGACAGATGCCGTTCTTCTCCGAGCTCAAGCGCCGGGGCGGCCGCGTCTTCGTCACCTCCGGCGTCTTCAAGGACGCCGGCTTCGCCGTGGACGCCAACGACGATCCGGCCAACATCGACCCCGCCAACGCCGCGCAGTGGCATGCGACCGGCGGATGGCTGCTTTCCTACGCCGCGCCTTTCACCGGACCGGAGAACCCTGACCTGTGGCGCCGCACCAAGGGCATGCGGCTCTATCAGGCGGACTACGATGGACTCGGCGAATACATCCTCTACGAGGGTCACCACATCTGGAACGAGTTCGTCGCGGCGGGTCGCTACAAGAACTTCAACATCGTCTATCCCACCCGCGACGGCCTCGTGGACACCGTGGCCTGGGAGGCGCTTCGCGAGGGGTTCGACGATATCCGCTACGCCACGCTGCTGCGCCTGCTCGCGGCCGAGGCCGTTGAGACCGGCCCTCGCGAGCTTCAGGACGTGGCCCGCAAGGCCGTTGCCTGGCTCGCGTGCGTCGATCCCGAGACGGTTGATCTGGACGCCATGCGCGGGCAGATGATCGACTGGATTCTGCAGATGCAACGGGGGATGCCGCGCTGGCGCCCGCCCGTCGAGCCGGTCGCGAAGTCATCGGCCTCGCCGCTGCCGTCTCCGTCGCGGCCTTCAGATGCGGAGGCTCTCGACGCGGCGCGCAAATGGATCGCCCGCAACGAATACGATCGTGCCGTCGTCGCGCTTCGGCAGGCCGCCGATTGGAGCGGCGCTTCCGTCGAGGCGCGTATCGAAGCCCTGACGAAGCTGGGCGAATGCCACCGTGAGCGGCGCGAACGCAAAGAGGCGCTTGAGGCCTTCCAAGTCATCACCACGCTGTACGAAGCGAGCCGGTTGCAGCGCGGACTGGCGCATCTGGCTTGCGCCGCCACTTGGCTGACGCCCATCGAACGCGATGCGAAGCCGGCACCGGAAGCGCTTCGGGAGGCGAGCGCGGCGCTAGGCCGCGCCGAGGAAACCCAGGCCGTGCCGCTCGCGGAGCTGGCCGAGGCTTGGCTCGGCTTCGCCCGCGCCCAGCGCGGGACGGGTCTGCTGGCCGAAGCGGTGGAGGCGTGCCGGCGAGTCGCCGCGATGAACCGGCTGCCGGAGAAGCTCAAAGGCCAGACCTACCTGCTGCTGGGCGACTGCCAGGTCGACTTGGGAGATCCCCGCATGGCAGTCCTCAGCTACGAGCAGGCCATTCCGTCCGAGGCCTATTCGGCGCTGAGCAGGATCGGCGCCACCGCCCGCGCGGCTGGCGACTACCGCCGCGCGCAGGCGGCCTACGCCGATCTGCTGCCTCTGGCCGGCGAGGAGGAGAAGAAGTGGGTCGAGCGGCAGCTCAAGCTGCTCACCCAGGTCGCCAAACCGGTCTTGAAAATCCAGCAGGAAGACCTCGATCTGCGCAAGCCTGTCGACGCGGACGAGCTGGACCGGCTCCTGCTGGGGCCTTAATTGGGACTTCGGTGATGAAGACCGTGCTATTCTTCCAGTTCCCGTGGCGCCTCTG
>CAYVJM010000069.1:6101-9929 GCA_964451695.1 uncultured Lentisphaerales bacterium
TTGGGACTTCGGTGATGAAGACCGTGCTATTCTTCCAGTTCCCGTGGCGCCTCTGTATGCGTTTCTTGGTACCATTCAGGAGAAGACCTGGTCAGATGCGCGACGGGCGGTATTTCAGCGCGAGCTGTCCGCGGTCTATGTCCAGATCCCAGCCGTGACCGCGAGGCTGACCCCAGCCCCTACCCAACCGGCGGTCCCGCATGCACTGCGCATGATACACGGCATATTCTGCGCAAATTGCTGTCGGCGCGTTTGCTGTTGCGCCGAAGCGGCGTTTCCTGCGATAATCCGACGCATGGAAGCCTACGAATCCACTTCGTTCCAGCAACGTCTCGACGCCATCCGCGACCGCATCGCCGCCGCCGCTGCCCGCGCCGGCCGCGATCCCGACACCGTGCGCCTCGTCGCCGTCTCGAAGACGTTCCCTCCGGAGGCCATCGACGAGGCTCTGCGCGCGGGCGTCTCGATCCTCGGCGAAAACCGCGTCCAGGAGGCCCTCGCGAAGGCCCCGCTCTGCGGCGCCGCCGAATGGCATTTCATCGGCCGCCTCCAGCGCAACAAGATCCGCCACGCCCTCGGACTCTTCACGACGATCCACAGCGTCGACAACCTCCCGCTGCTCCACGACATCGCCCGCATCCAGGAGGAGACCGGCCAGCGCCCGCGCCTCCTTCTCGAGGTCAATGTCGCCGGCGAATCCTCCAAGATCGGCTTCACCCCGAAAACCCTCCCCGAGACCGTTCGCGAGGCCCTCGCCCTCGGCGGCATCGATCTCGTCGGGCTCATGACCGTCCCGCCCTGGGTTCCCGATCCCGAGATGTCCCGCCGCCACTTCCGCGCGTTGCGGGAGCTGCGCGACGCCGTCCAGGCCGAAACCGGCGCCGCGCTCCCCGAGCTCTCGATGGGGATGTCCGCGGACTTCGAAGTCGCCGTCGAAGAGGGCGCCACGTTCGTGCGCGTCGGCACGGCGCTTTTCGGCAAGCGCGCCTCCTGGAAGCCGCAGCGATCCCTCGACACCGATGACTTCGTTTGATTCCCACGCCCATTTTCCCGCCGCGTCGGCGGACGAACACCGCGCCCAGGTCGTCCGAGCTCGCGAAGCGGGCCTCTGCGGCATCCTCGCCGTGGGCGGCGGTCCAGAGCTCGATCCCGGTGCCATCGCGATGGCGCGCGAATTTCCCGGCTACGTCCACCTCGCCCTGGGTCTCGACCGCGACATGGCCACCACAACCGCTCACGATGCCACCGCCCTCGACGCCGCGATGACGCGCCTCGGCGTGATGCTCGACGGCCTCGCCGTCGAAGGCGTTCGTGTCCGCGCCATCGGGGAAATCGGTCTCGACTTCTCCCGCCATCCCGACGCCGCCGAGCGCGCCGCGCAAATCGCCCTCTTCGAAGCGCAACTTGCGCTCGCCGCCGAACGCGACCTCCCGTGCTCCATCCACAGCCGCGACGCCGACGCCGAGACGCTCGCCGCCCTCGCGCGCGCCACGTCGTCGGCGCGACGGCGTGCGGGCGCCGCAGGCGTCGTCCACTGCTTCACCGGCGGCGCGGCCTTCGCCGCCGCGCTCGTGGATCTCGGTCTCTTCATCGGTCTCAGCGGCATCCTCACGTTCCGCAACGCCGACCCCCTCCGGGCCGTCGCCGCCGGGCTGCCCCGCGACCGCATCCTCGTCGAAACCGACTGCCCGTATCTCACCCCCGCCCCCCTGCGCGGGCGCGCCAACGAGCCCGCCTTGCTTCCCCACACCGTCCGCCGTCTCGCCGACGTCCTCGGCATCGATGCGGAAGCCGCGGCCACCCTGACCTCGGACAACGCCCGCCGACTCTTCGGAATCGCCCCATGAACGCGCGCACCGCCCTCCTCGTCGCGGCCCTCGCCGCATCGTCACTCGCCGTCGGCGCCCCGACGACGCTCCGGCGCACGGTCGACCGGATGCCGTCGTTCGACCCCATCCAGTCCGAGAGCGTCGGAGCCATGCGCTGCGTTTCGCTCGTCTACGAGACACTCCTCGAATACGACTACCTGGCGCGCCCGTATCGCCTCCGCGGCTGCCTCGCGGAGGGGCTTCCCGACGTCTCCGCGGATGGCAGAACGCTGACCTTCCATCTACGCCGCGGCATCCGCTTTGGCCCCGATCCGTGTCTGGGTCGAGACCCCGCCACCGGCGAGCCGGCGACCCGCGAAGTCGTCGCGTTGGACGTCGTCTACGCCTTCAAACGGCTGGCGGACGCCAAGCTCGGCTCGCCGGGCTATTGGACGATCGAAGGCAAGATCGAGGGCATCGAGGCGTTCCGGGAGGCTTCGAAGAGCAAGGCGCCAACGGACTATTCGATTACCATTGCGGGGCTGCGCGCCCTCGACGACGCCACGCTCGAAATGCGCCTCGTTGCGCCGGCGCCGGATTTTCTCTGGGTGCTCGCCATGCCCTACACGGCCGTCGTGCCGCACGAAGCGGTCGAGCACTACGGCGTCGACTTCGAATCCATCGAAGTCGGCACCGGCGCGTACCGACTGGTCGGCTGGCGTCGCAACTACCGCTACGCCTTTGAGCGGCGCCCCGGGCGCGACGTCGCGCGCGATGCCACGCCGTTGCTGCCGGACGCAAAGGAAGCCGTGCCGATTGAGCGCATCGTCTACCTCGTCATGGAGGACCCTTCGACGCGCTGGCTGTCGTTTCTCAGCGGCGGGCTCGACGTCGCCGGGGAGATCTCGCGGGACAACTGGGACGCCGTGATCGGCCCCGACGGGGCGCTCACTGCGGACATGCGGCGGCGCGGCGTCCGGCTCCTTTCAAAGCCGAGCCTCGACACCTACTACATCGGCTTCAACTTGGACGATCCCGTGCTCGGGGGCAATGCGAAATTGCGGCAGGCCCTTTCCTGCGCCGCGGATTCGCGCCAGCTCGAAACGCTCAACGCCGGGCGCGTCGTGGGTGCGACCGGTCCCGTTCCCCCGGGAATCGCCGGGCGGCTGGAGACGCCTCCGCCCTACGCGCACGACGTGGAGAAGGCGAAGGCGCTGCTGGCCGAAGCGGGCTATCCCGACGGCATCGACCCGGCGACGGGGCGGCGGCTGGCGCTCGTGCTGGAACTTGGTCGGACGGATCAGGAAATCCGCGAGACGGCGGAGCTGTTCGCCTCGTTCATGGACCGCATCGGCGTCGTGGTCAAGCTCCAGTACAACAACTGGCCTTCGTTTCTGAAGAAGATCGCGCGGCGCGAAGCGCAGATGTTCCTGATCGGCTGGATGGCGGACTATCCCTCCGCGCTCAACTTCATGCAGCTCTTCATCGGTCGCAACGTCTCGCCGGGGCCGAACCGCAGCAACTACGCCAACGCCGACTACGACGCGCTCTACGACCGGGCGGACGCGACGCTGGACGGGGCGGCGCGGCTGGCCCTCGTCGCGGAGATGCAGACGCACATCCGCGAAGCGTGCCCGTGGATCTTCCTCTACCATCGCAAGGACAACCTGCTCCTGCTGCCACGCGTGCGCAACGTCGTCCTCCACGACTTCCCCTACGGCGTGGAGAAGCACTGGCGAATGGCGCCCTGAGACCGCGGCGAAACCCCTTTACTTGCCCTAACGATCCGGCTATACTTTTTCCACTCAACAAGAGGATCAAGCTATGAAACACGTCTTCCACGCCGCCCTTCTCGCCATCGCCATCTGCGCCAGCCTCGTGGGCTGCGCGAAGAAAGATGATTCGAAGCCCACCCAACTCGTCATGGCCACGGAGGCCACGTTCCCGCCGTACGAGTTCCGCGAAGGCGACAAGATCGTGGGCATCGACGTGGACATCGCGGGGGCCATCGCGAAGGAGC